>JAVBYA010000118.1 GCA_030824295.1 Bacteroidota bacterium | reverse complement strand
TATCGGTGACATTCTCGATCTTGAACGGAAGTTTCACATAGAGCGAACCGCTCGTCGGCAGCACGGAATCGGTCGGCGCATTGTAGAATCCGGACGCATTCGTATCCCCGAGCGCTTTCGTGAATGTGAGCCGAATGTCATGCGGCTGCAGTCTCCGCGGCAGACTGGAATACAGGTTGGAAACGGTGTGCGAAACATTCGTCAAACCGGTGATCGACTGGAACCCGGTATTGGGTTGGTCCAGGATCAATGTATCGTTGATCACGTAGATCCGGAAACCGTCGAACACCGGATTCGAATCATTCTCTTTATAGAACCCGCTGTTGGAGATCGGATAGTATTGATACGATATCGTATAGGTCTTGGACTTCAATAACGTCCCCAATGCCAGGGCACGGAGACGTCCGCCGGCTGAATCCAGGGATAATGCACTCACGGGGACAAGCGTCCCGTTCGTATCCGGACCGTCGTAGACCTTTACGCTCGAGACCACGTAGTTCTTGTTCTGAAGGTTCACATACAGGTTCTCATTCCCGATGAACTGTTCCACGACCGGCGTTTTGCGAAGGACGCTGTACGCCACCATTGAATCCGAACCGACCTTCGCTTTCGCGAAAATAATGTCATAACGCCCGTTCTTCAATTCCAGTTCATTGAGTACTTTGAATTTGATCTGTCCGGTTGCCGGACCTCCGGTATGCTGCAGGGTCAGACCTTTCTGCAGATCACTCTTTGAACTGATGAAGCCTGTAGCAACGGCATTCGGCACAGCGGAGACCGTGTTCACATCGAATTTGAACTCCTGCGTCACCGCATCTCGCTGGATGATGGATTGACTTTCGGACGGCGGCAACTGGAGGCTGTCATCACCATGATCATATGAGACCACGGCGTAATAATACGTGATGCCGTTCGTAACAGTGGAATCGACGTATTCATGCCGAAGTCCGCTGGTGTCGCTCGGTTCACCCATGAAGTATTTCACTGTACGTCCGCGATACTCCACCGGCATGAATCCGCCGGGGTATTTATCCTGCTCCGCTTTCGTCCAGGGTCGATGCCATTGTGCGGATTTCCTTGCTTCGTTATCATAGAGTGCCTTACCGAGGAACGGATAGCCGTTACCGTCGGTGACCGTGTAGACATCTGCAAAGGTGTAGTCCTGGCTGCGGTAGATCTTATAGCCTTCAAAATCCTTCTTCCCGGAGAACGGATCGATCGTGCTCTCTGCGGAGTTGTCCCAGTACAGCGTCACTTTCCCGTCACCCGGGACCACGCGCACTTTCGGTTTCGGCGGCGGCTGAGCGAACCGGTAATTGGCAGCCAGCACCAGCTGCGCTGTTTCGGAATTGAGCAGCAGATCCTTCAGATCGGTTCCCATCAGCAATGCGATCGAGAAGCGTTCCCTGTGACCGGGGTGCATATTGAACGGTCCGGAGCCGTACAGGAAGATATAGTCACCAAGATTGTTCGGATCGGTCGTATAGAGACCGGATAAGGCGGCAGTGTCGAATTCCGATGCAATGCTGGTATACATCAGGTTATCGTTCTTGGGTCGATTGTTCCCGCCCCACGGAAGCGACCAGAAACTCCGCAATCCGATCTGATCCGATTCGTTCACATCGCGGATACCGAAGTTCGGCTCCGATCCGAGCCACTCACCACCGGGACCGAAGAGCTGATCCGGGACCCCGTTCCCTTCACCGAAATCGCCGGTGCCGAAGATACCGTCAACACCGATGTCATCCGTTTCTTTCACCCAGTCGCCGTCCTCATCACCGGACCACCGGGGCTTCATCTGACCGTACAGTGCCACATACTTCGCAGAGTCCGTCACACCGGTCTTGAGCGGAAGATTGATACCGTCGATGAAAGTCCCTTTATCATTCGTCGGGGATTCGTCCACAATGCCATCATCATCATTATCGATAAGGTCCGTACTGTTGTTCGGGCTTTCCAGGAATTTATATCCGAAATACCCGGTCGCAATCGTAGAGATATCGCTTTTCCCATCCGGATCCCAGCTATAGACGATATTGCGGGAGAGCTGCGAGGTCGTCTTGCCGTCCACCACCAGCAGATTGTCGAACGCCGGTTTCCCGATAGGCCGTGAAGGGATGAACGACGCGGCATCATCCGAGAAATTATTCGGACCGCCGATATGCGGATCGCCGAACATGCCGAAGAAGACCGTGGGAAGTTCTTTGGAACGGACATCGTTCTCTGCTGTATACACGAGGAAGATGATATCCTCTGCCAGCGGATTAGCGAACTGGAAGCTTCTCACTTCCAGATTCAGGCCAAGTCCGCGGCGCGACTGGTCTGTGACGAATGGATAGTAATCGAATTCGGCATCTGTGGAATCATCCACGACATAGTAGACCTCTTCATCAGGGACGGAGGAATTCCCGCCAAGGAATGAAGGATAAATGTACTCGCCGATCACGGAATTATACCAGTTCTCCGGCCATGACTTAGGCCGAAGACGCAGGTCCGATGTTCGTGCACCCCAGCTGGCAATATCGTTCTGTCCTGATGCGGAATATCCTGCCTTGGGCAGCCATCCCCATTTTGTGACACCGTCCGGTGCAAAATCACCATCCGCCGTGCTCCGGCTCGCACCGCCGAATCCGTCGATGACAAAATTCACAGAATCTCCCGGAGTGGCGGCCTTCGGAACTCTGGCTGCAACCAACGGTCCGAACTCATAACCATATCCCAAGCCGTTCCACACAAGATC
>JAVBYA010000008.1 GCA_030824295.1 Bacteroidota bacterium | reverse complement strand
GTCCCGAAGGGACACCTTTGGTGCAGGCAGGCGGTCAGCGCCGCTTTTGATGGTGATATTGATATGAAGATACTCAGATTTTGATGGTGAAGCAAACCGTCAAAAAGAGCATGAAAACCGTCATTCGGTGCTGCGGGCCGGTCCGCCGCCGGCGAACGCGGGTCACTGCGGCAGTTTCTCTTTTACGGAGTGATAGAGGTATGCTCCGCAGAGCGCGCCGGCCAGGGTGAAGAGCGCCGGCGTCTCACCTGCACCGATCTGTGCGAAGATCGGTCCGGGGCATGCTCCGGTGATGGCCCAGCCGAAGCCGAACATCATACCGCCGATGATGAATCCTTTATGGAACGGTTTTCCCTGGAACTTCAGTTCCTCACCGCCGAGGGATCTCAATTTCAGCCGCTGAACGATCTGCATGGACACGATCCCGACCGCAACGGCAGAGCCGATGATGAGATACATGTGCAGCTCCTTGAACTGGAACATATCCTGGATGCGGAACCAGCTGACCACTTCTGCTTTGGTGAGGACGATACCGAAGGCGATGCCGAAGAGAACGTACAAGACATGTTTCATGATATTCAGACTCCTACAAGATCGATGCAATGAAGGTATACAGCAATCCGCCGGCAAAGAACGCCAGGGTCGCTTTCAGACTGGAGGACTGCAGAATGGAGAGTCCGAAGATGGAGTGTCCGGAGGTGCACCCGTTGGCGTAGCGCGTGCCGAATCCGACGAGCATGCCGCCGAGGAAGAGTTTCACATAGCCTTCCGTCGTATGGTGCTGTTCCGGCAGGAAATGGAGCGGTGCGGAGGACATGAACTGCGCAACGATGAATGCGCCGAGGGCGATGCCAGCGGAGAAGGCGAGTTTCCAGCTGTTCTCCTCCGTTTTGAACTTGAACATCGCTTGTTTGGCGGTCGGCAGGGCCATCATACAGATATGGTCGAACGATGATGAGATGCCGAGCATCTTATTCACGACGATCAGGAGAACGGGAACGAACAATCCGATGAGCGGTCCGGCGATGTACCAGGGCCACGGTTCATGGAGCAGATCCATATGCAGTCTTTCTATAGTGTTGTGGAAGGGAGAGAGAAAACACTATAGATAATATATCAATTTGAAGGAGGGGCGCAAGGGAGGGGGGAATCACAAAAATCATTTGTAATGGTCAAAATGAGAATCGCGATGTCAGGGAATATCTTCCTGTCTGATGATCCGAGTATGTAAACGTCAACTGGAACATTTCCCAAATACGGCCAATGCCAACGCGGTACTCACGGTATCCGCCCGGAAGGGGGTTCACCCTTCCCGCCAGAGCAGGCGTGTGATTCTCTATACTGCCGTACGACATACCCAAGAGAATATCGTACACAAAATGAGGGTATCCGAGCTTTATGAAAAGAATATTGCGAATGTTGTAATCAATCGAAGCAAATAGGAATCGATCACCGGTAAATTCACCGATCCCAACCGTTCTGAATGAGGTCGCAAAGGAGAATCCGGAAAGAGGGGCTACCAGTCCAAATATCCGTTGAATTGGCGGTGTTCCGATCGATCTCCCGCCTGCAATTGTCAACGCAATATAGGGGTCGAACAACCGTGATTGACCCATCGGATACAGACGAAATGCTGCAGTGCCATACATGGAGGTAAAATCAAAATCCCCTCCAAAGGAGCGTTGAGAATATTCAATACGTGCTTTGATGCTGACCTCCGGCGGCCGAAGAGCAAATATGGGCGTCGCTGTTTGAGCGGAGAACTCTGAAAAAATAGACACCATTCTTCCTTCATCGATTCCGGGATTCTTTCTCAGTTCAAAAGCACCTCCAAGGGACCTCAATGACACATCCGTATTCTTCGACAACGTGTATTGATGCTCATCCATTGCGCCCGCCGTAAAATCCACCGTGTTCCCCTTCTCAAATCGAAGGTACAGACGCTTCCCTTCCCGTCGAAAATAGTCGAAATAGTCCTCCGCATTGATAAAGGTTGAGAATGCGTTGGATGTATGATTGGCATCATAATTCAGCGGTCCTGTTCCGATCGTCTGGTACACTTCACCGCCCAACCAGAAATATGGAGAAAATCCCAGCCCCGTTTCGATATTCACGCTATATTTGAACTCCCTTTCCGCCAATGCTGCTCCGGCTGCACCTCCAGCCCGCAGCCACGGAAATAGATGTGTTCTATACTTCCCTCCAAGATACAGTCCCTCCACTCTATTATATCTCATATCGAATTTTTGAAGCAACGAATCATAATAGAAGAACTTCGAAAGAATCTCTGTGCTGATATTCCCTTTGATTCGAACAATAGAATCAATCATGAGGTACGAACGCTCTTCCATAGAATTCAACGGGAAGAGTTGGACCTTCTTCCAGACATCCTGTCCGTTCGAATCCTTATCAGACAGCACCGTCAAATTTGGCAACATAGCGATGGAATCAGACTGCAATGAGTCAAACTGATACTCGTAGCATACTACGCTTTTGCGGTAGGCCAAAACAACAGAATCTTTTTTCTCTCCAAAAAAGTTTAACTTTAATACTCCAGAAATATGATAATCCAGCGGCATCCAAAACCGATGGGCATACAAGCTGTATTGCTGTGTGAAAGAGTATTTTTTAATGCTATAGAATTGAATATGAAAGATATCATTGGGATTAAGATTGACGTTCATCATGAGATATGCCGAGTCCTCAACGATGATCCTCCCCGAGAAGAGTGGTGTCGTTCGGGA
>JAVBYA010000142.1 GCA_030824295.1 Bacteroidota bacterium | reverse complement strand
TGGTCCCGGAGGACCGATGTTAGTTCAGCAGCGCACCATTAAAAAACCAGTTTCTCTGTCCGGTATCGGACTTCACACCGGAACGCAATGCACCATGACGTTCCGCCCTGCACCGGAGAACTACGGTATCCGGTTCCGCCGGGTGGACATCGGCGGCTCTCCGGAGATCCCGGCGGATGTCGATCATGTGGTGGATGTAGCGCGCGGTACGACGCTCGGCATCGGTGATGTGCGTGTGCATACCACGGAGCATGTGCTGGCGGCGGTGGTCGGTCTGCTCATCGATAATATCATCATCGATCTGGACGGCATCGAGCCCCCCATCGGTGACGGCAGTGCGAAGCCGTACGTGGATGTACTGCAGGAGGCGGGCTTCGAGATGCAGGAAGCGCCGAAGGACTATCTGGTGATCGACCAGATGGTGGAGTACAAGGATGAGAAACGCGGTGTGCATATCGTTGCGCTGCCGACAGACGATTTCCGTATGACAGTGATGGTGGACTACAACAATCCTGCGCTCGGCAGTCAGCATACCGGTATCTTCGATCTGGAGAAGGAATTCGTTCCTGAGTTCTCCATGTGCCGTACGTTCTGCTTCCTGCATGAGGTGGAGCAGCTGCGCGACGCCGGACTCATCAAAGGGGGAGCGCTGGACAATGCCATCGTCATCGCGGACAAGGACCTTCCGGACGAGGAACTGCGCCGCATAGCGGACAAACTCGGTATCAAAGAATCGATCTTTCTCGGCGGACACGGTCAGCCGGTGAACAACAAAACACTCCGTTTCAAGAACGAACCGGCCCGGCACAAACTGCTGGATATGGTCGGTGACCTCGCTCTCATCGGTGTTCCGCTCAAAGCGCACATCCTTGCCGCCCGTCCCGGTCATGCCGCGAACGTGGAGTTCGCCAAGATCGTCCGGAAATTGTACCAGCAGAAGAAGATCGTCAAGAAATACCAGCACGAGAAGAAGCAGGGGGTGGTGTTCGATGTCACCGCGCTGCAGCGCATCCTTCCGCACCGCTATCCTTTCCTGCTGGTGGACAAGATCGTCGAGTTCAAACTGAACGAACGCTGCGTCGGTGTGAAGAGCGTCTCGGTGAACGAGGAGTTCTTCCAGGGGCATTTCCCCGGTGCGCCGGTGATGCCGGGCGTGCTCATCATTGAAGGGATGGCGCAGACGGGCGGCATCCTGCTGTTGGACGGCTCCGATACCAACGATCGGCTGGTGCTCTTCATGGGCATCAACAATGCGAAGTTCCGGCGTCAGGTCGTTCCGGGCGACCAGCTGGTGTACGAATTGACCATGGTCAACAGACGGAGCAAGGTCTGCACCATGCGCGGCGAGGCCTACGTCGACGGCCAGCTCGTCTGCGAAGCGGAGATGATGGCAACGATCGTCGACAGACCAAAAATCCCACAGGCATAAGCGACCATGGCACTTACCATCCATCCCACAGCGATCGTCAGCCCCAAAGCAGAATTGGCGGACGGAGTCTCCGTTGGACCGTACGCCGTCATTGAAGACGACGTGATCATCGGAGAACAGACATTCATCGGCCCCCACACGCTCATCGGCAACGGTGCGCGTATCGGAAAGGACTGCAAGATCCATAACGGAGCGGTCGTTTCGACCGCCCCGCAGGACCTCTCCTACAAAGGGGAACAGACCTTCTTCGAATTAGGGGACAATTCCACCATCCGCGAGTTCTGCACCTTGAACCGCGGCACCACCAAGCAGCACGGTAAATCCTCCGTCGGCAGCAACTGTCTGCTCATGGCGTACACGCATGTGGCGCATGACTGCATCATCGGCAACAACGTCATCATCGCGAATTCGGTACAGATGGCCGGCCACGTCACCATTCAGGATTTCGCCATCATCGGAGGCCTGAGCGCCATCCATCAGTTCGTGAACATCGGCGCTCATACGATGCTGGGGGGACACTTCCGGTATCCGAAGGATGTCCCGCCGTACATCATTGCGGGAGGATGGCCGGTGTCGTTCGAACGCCTCAATATCATCGGACTCCGCCGGCGCGGATTCAGCAAGGAAGCGCTCGATGCGCTGAACGATGCATACCGTCATCTCTATCTTTCCAATCTCAATGTCAGTCAGGGCGTGCAGCGCATCAGGGAAAGCATGACCGTTACGCCGGAGATCCAGAACCTTCTGGATTTCATCACTGCTTCCAAACGGGGCATCATCACAGCGCGGCGGCACGGCTCCGGTGACAGTGAATAACGCATGACCCTCGCCAACCGCTGGAACTGCATCCTGTCCGGTCCGATGACCGGAGCAGAGAACATGGCCGCCGATATGGCGCTTGCCTCTGCTGTGCAGTGCGGTGCATCTCCCTCAACACTCCGTCTGTACGGATGGAAACCGTGGGCCGTCTCGCTCGGATACAATCAGCGCGAGACGGATATCGATCACGAAGCGTGTGCCCGGTATGGTTTCGACATCGTCCGTCGGCCCACCGGCGGCCGCGCCATCCTTCATGCGAATGAGCTCACCTATGCGGTCGCCATGCCGGCGAACGGGACAGGGATCACCGAGACCTACTCACGCATCAGTAAAGCGCTGGTGGAGGGACTTTCCGGCATCTGTCCTACGGTCTCCTATGAATCGTCGCAGCTGAACTTCCAATCATTGTACAAGCGGCAGGAATCGATACCGTGTTTCTCTGCGTCCGCCCGGTATGAAGTACAGATCGGCGGGAAGAAACTTGTCGGCAGTGCACAGC
>JAVBYA010000312.1 GCA_030824295.1 Bacteroidota bacterium | reverse complement strand
CTGGCGAGAAGATCGGCAGCAGCAGCAACACGGAAGGATCCGTCTGGCTCAATCCGCAGACATGGTCGGTGATCGCCGGTGTTGCCGATGCATCCCGCGCCGAACAGGTGATGGATGTTGTCGAGAAGAAATTGGAGAAAGCGATCGGACCGCTGCTCCTGTATCCGGCGTACAAGACCCCGGATAAATTCGTCGGGTATCTCACCCGGTACAGTCCCGGCATGCGCGAGAACGGCGGCGTGTACACCCACGGTGCTACATGGTCCGTTATTGCCGCAGCCATGCTTGGGCGCGGCGAGACCGCGTTCCGATTCTACAGTAAACTGAATCCGGTGAACCGCGGCAAGGAACCGGACAAATATGTCGCGGAACCGTATGTCACTCCCGGCAACATCGAAGGGCCTGATTCCGCGTTCTTCGGGCGGGGAGGGTGGACGTGGTATTCCGGATCCGCTGCATGGTTGTACAAGGTCGGACTGGAATGGGTGCTCGGCATCCGTGCTACGGAGAGCGGGCTCCTGGTCGATCCGTGCATCCCGGCAGCGTGGAAAGGATTCACGGTGCGCCGGACGTTCCGCGGTGCTGTCTATTCCATCGAAGTGAAGAACCCCGCGAAGGTCCAATGCGGAGTGAAAGAGGTTTGGGTGAACGGTGAGCGGCTCTCTACCAACGCCGCTCCCCGCCATCACGTTCTGCCGCTGCTGGAACGCGGCAAGACCCATTCCATTGTTGTCATCCTCGGTTAAGAATCCGAACAATGCGGGGGGACGATGGTCCCTCCGTTCCTTTATCCCTATGAAACGAATCACACTTCTCCTCAGTCTATGCTTCGTTCAGGTCAGTCCGGCTCAATGGACGACCGAAGCGTTGCTGGATACCATCCAGCGGACGGCGTTCGCGTTCTTCTGGAATGAAGCGAATCCGGACAACGGTCTCATCCGTGACCGCGCAACGGTGAACGGTGTATCGAATGCGCCGAGCAGCATCGCGTCGGTCGGATTCGGATTGACCGCCATCGCTATCGGCGTCGACCACGGTTGGGTGTCGCGGGAAGCGGCGCGGGACCGCGTGCTGACCACCCTCAAGTTCTTCTGGAAAGCACCGCAGGGGCCGGGGAATTCCTACGCCGGAATGTATGGTCTTTTCTATCACTTTCTGGATATGTCCACCGGCAAACGTGCGTGGAATTCGGAACTCTCCACCATCGACACGGGGCTGCTGCTGGCGGGCATCATCGACATGAAACAGTATTTTACGCAGGATGATCCGAAAGAAGCAGAGATCCGCGCGTATGCCGATTCGATCTATTATAGAATGAACTGGGACCTGATGCGGAACTTCAATCCCGGTATCCTGCTGGGCTGGATGCCCGGAACCGGATTCAGCGGATATGGGGAATGGGTCGGCTACAATGAAGCGACCATCATGTACATCCTTGCACTTGGTTCACCGACCTATCCGGTCGACTATACTGCATGGCAGCGCTGGGTGGAAGGTTACAGCAGCAATTACAAGACCCAGTACGGATACCAGTATGTCAATTTTCCACCGTTGTTCGGTCATCAGTATTCGCATTGCTGGATCGATTTCCGCGTGGTGAACGATGAATGGATGAAAGCGCGCAATCTGGATTACTTCGAGAATTCACGGCGCGCCACGCTCGCGCAGCGCGCGTACTCCATCGCCAATCCGGGGAAATTCGTCGGATACAGCGATTCACTCTGGGGCATCACTGCCAGCGACTCGCCGTTCGGGTACAGCGCACGCGGCGGCCCGCCGGCGCAGAACGATGACGGTACGCTGGTGCCGACCGCACCGATCAGTTCCATTCCGTTCGCTCCGGAAGCGGTCATCCCGGTGATCCATAAGATGTGGAACACGTATCGTGCGCAGCTCTGGACGAAGTACGGGTTCCGCGATGCGTTCCATCTCGGTCTGAACTGGTGGGATAATGATGTGATCGGTATCGATCAAGGACCGATCATCATCATGATCGAGAACTACCGGAACCAGTCCGTCTGGAACCGGTTCATGAAGAACCCGGATGTGCAGCGCGGCCTCGCCGCAGCGAAGTTCGTCTCGACCCTCGGTGTCGAAAAGACGCCGACACTTCCGGCTGCGTTCGGACTCGATCAGAATTATCCCAATCCGTTCAACCCTTCCACGACCATCTCCTACCGCATCCCCTCCGAAGCATTCGTGACCATTGCGGTCTATGATATGCTGGGAAGGGAAGTGGCGCGGTTGGTGGATGCACGGCAGCCGGCCGGGACGTATACCGTTCCTTTCGGTAAGGAAATTTCTTTGACAAGCGGTGCGTACCTCTGCCGCATGACCGCCGGAAGTTTTTCAGAGACACGGAAAATGATCGTCACAAAATGAACCTCCCTGATTAGATGGAATGCCTATGGCCGTAAGAATGATCACCGCAGCGATGCTCCTGTTTCTGGCTCTGCCGCTGAACTTGCCGGCACAACCGCAATGGGATCCATTCCTTGATACCCTCCAGCACCGGACGCTCCAATGGTTCCTGGATGTGACGCCGAAACAGAATGGACTCACTCCCGACCGTTGGCCCACCGATTGGTCCCCTGCCAGTATCGCCGCGGTCGGTTTTGCACTGACCACATACCCCGTCGCCGCCGAACGCGCCATCATCACGCGTGAAGAGGCCGCAGCACGGACGCTCTCCACGCTCCGCTATTTCTGGAATCTGCCGCAAAGCGCCGACCGGACGAAGACCGCCGGA
>JAVBYA010000081.1 GCA_030824295.1 Bacteroidota bacterium | reverse complement strand
AACGTTACGCTCAATGATATCAAGCAGGAGTTCCTGGACAAAGGACTGAAGACGATCGCTTCCAACCTGGACCGTCAGGTGAAGAAAGGAACACTGACGGAAGAACAAAAAGCATCCGCGCTGGCGCACATCACGCCGTCGCTGGACCTGGCCTCTGCCGTGAAACAGGCGGACATCGTCATCGAAGCAGCCACCGAGAACAAATCGGTGAAGCTCGACATCTTCCGCACAGTGGATGCGAATGCACCGGAGCATGCCATCCTCGCCACGAATACATCGTCCATCTCTGTGACCGAGATCGGTGCCGTTACAAAACGTCCCGCCAGCGTCATCGGTATGCATTTCATGAATCCTGTCCCGCTGATGAAACTCGTCGAGGTGATCCGCGGATTGGCAACATCGGATGCGACCTATGCAGCGGTCAAGCAGCTCTCCGAAGCCGTGGAGAAAGTGCCGGTGGAAGTGAATGATTATCCCGGCTTCGTCTCCAACCGCATTCTGCTGCCGATGCTCAACGAGGCGATGTATTGTGTGATGGAAGGTGTCGCCACGCCGGAATCGATCGATACGGTGATGAAACTCGGCATGAACCATCCCATGGGACCGCTCACGCTCGCTGATTTCATCGGACTCGATGTCTGTCTTTCCATCATGAATGTGCTCCATGACGGACTCGGCGATACGAAATATCGTCCTTGTCCGCTTCTCAAAAAAATGGTCGCTGCCGGTCACCTGGGACGGAAGAGCGGCAAAGGATTCTACGAATACCCGAAGCAGTAACTTCGGCAACACCGGCACGCACGCGGCTGACCGCCGCGGCTGTCCGGTCCATCATCGCACGCAGTACACAATACGGACGTGACATGAACTTCGAACTCAATGAGACCCACCGCATGATCCAGGAGACTGCGCGGCAGTTCGCGCAGGATGAACTGGCACCCACCGCCGATGAGCGGGACGAGAAGGAACTCTTTCCTCACGAACAGATCAAGAAACTGGGGGAACTCGGTTTCATGGGAATGATGGTCCCGGAACAATACGGCGGTGCCGGACTCGATACACTCAGCTACGTGATCGCCATCGAAGAGGTCTCCAAGGTGGATGCTTCGTGCGGTGTGATCATGTCCGTCAATAATTCGCTCGTCTGTTACGGCCTGACGAAGCACGGCACGGAAGAACAGAAACAAAAGTTCCTCGTTCCGCTCGCCACCGGCAAGAAGCTCGGCGCGTTCGCGCTTTCCGAACCGGAAGCGGGGAGCGATGCGACCAATCAGCACACCATCGCCGTGAAAGATGGTGATCACTATGTGCTGAACGGCATCAAGAACTGGATCACGAACGGCATCAATGCCGATTACTTCATTGTCATCGCGCAGACCGATCCCGCCAAGGGACACAAAGGGATCTCCGCGTTCATCGTGGAGAAAGGGATGCCGGGATTCACGCACGGCAAGAAGGAACGGAAGCTCGGCATCCGGAGTTCGGATACCGTCTCTCTGATGTTCGAGAATGTCCGTGTACCGAAAGAGAACATGATCGGTGAAGAAGGATTCGGATTCAAGTTCGCGATGATGACGCTCGAAGGCGGCCGTGTCGGTATCGCGGCACAGGCCCTCGGCATCGCGCAGGGGAGTCTGGATGCAGCCGTGAACTATTCCAAACAACGGAAGGCGTTCGGCAAACCGATCGCGGATCTGCAGGCGATCCAGTTCAAATTATCCGACATGGCAACAGATGTGGAAGCCGCCCGCCTGCTCACGTATCAGGCTGCGGTGCTGAAAGAGGAAGGGAAGCCATACGCCAAACAGGCGGCGATGGCGAAGTTATGGGCATCCAAAACCGCAGTGAAATGCGCATTGGAAGCGATCCAGGTGCACGGCGGATACGGTTATGTGCGGGAATACCATGTGGAACGCTACCTCCGGGATGCCAAGATCACCGAGATCTATGAAGGAACTTCAGAGATTCAGAGGATTGTTATATCTCGTGCACTCCTGAAAGATTGATACCACAGGAATCTGAGGCAATTTTCAGGTATATTCATCATGTATTGAAAAAGGAGAGAGCATGAACAAAGGATTGATCATCGTATTGGCTGTTGTCGGCGTTCTGGTTTTGGGTGTGATGTGGGGCGTCGGTAAATTCAACGGCATCGTGAAACTGGATGAAGGTGTGAACGAAGGTTGGGCGCAGGTGCAGAACCAATATCAGCGCCGGATGGATCTCATTCCGAACCTTGTTTCGACCGTACAAGGGGCAGCGAACTTCGAGAAGTCCACGCTGACCGCTGTGATCGAAGCGCGCGCGAAAGCCACACAGGTGACCCTCTCGCCGCAGCTGCTCAACGATCCGCAGGCGTTCCAGAAGTTCGAACAGTCACAGGGACAGTTATCATCCGCACTCTCGCGTCTGCTCGTCACGGTGGAACAGTATCCGAACCTGAAAGCGAATGAGAACTTCCTTGCGCTGCAGTCGCAGCTGGAGGGAACGGAGAACCGCATCTCGGTGGAACGCCGCCGCTTCAACGAACTGGTGAATGCATACAATGCCCATATCCGCACGGTGCCGACGAACATCATCGCATCGTTCGGCGGATTCCAGCAGAAGCAATACTTCCAGGCGCAGGCAGGCGCTGATACCGCACCGAAAGTCCAATTCTGATACTGAAGGAAACGGCCATGACAACGCACCGAAGCACACTGAGACGATACCTGACGCTTCTGTGCGTTGTGCTGACCGGTCTGACATTCGCT
>JAVBYA010000188.1 GCA_030824295.1 Bacteroidota bacterium | reverse complement strand
GTCGCGCGTGCCGGTGCCGGCGCGCGGTGCGAAGCTGTTCTCGGAGAGCCAGCCGAGTTCGTTCCCGTCCGTCTTCACTTTGAGCCAGCTCCCTTTCTGTTCCAGCTTGTTCACATCGGTGGAAGCGGGCAAGGAAGCGATGATCTGAAAATAGGATGCCGGTCCCTCCCGCAGATAATTGGTCGGCTGGGTCGTCCGCAGGGTCTGCGCCGACGCCGCTGTCGTCATCAGCAAAGCTAAACAAACGGTATATACTGTTCTCATACGTTCTCCTGTCGTTTTCTCATATTCTACGCGTTCATTTTGTTGTCATGCTATAGACGCCGTCCCATTCCTTGCCAGGAGGATGCTTCCGGTACTCTTCGCACCGTTCAATGTACATCCGCGAAGCGGGATCGTCCGGTCCGAGCTTCTCCGCGGTGCGGAACAGCGAGACCGCATCGTTCCATTGCTGTTCGCGGTAGAGTTTCAGACCAGCTTCGAAGGTCTGCACCATCTTGAGCCGCTGCTCGGTGATCTCCTCGCGCCGGCAGACCACTTCGTAGATGCGGATGGGGAGGTTCTTCCCTTTCACGCGCATGGTGTCCATCTCGCGCAGCAGGAACTCATCGAACACCTGGTCGGTGGCGGTGGATTCGCTGATCATCAGCGACGTACCGTAGTATTTGTTCACCCCTTCCAGACGCGATGCCAGGTTCACGGTATCGCCGATGACGGTATATTCCTTCTTGGACCGTCCGCCGATGTATCCGGCGACCATGGGGCCTGAGTTGACGCCGATACGGGTGGAGAAGACCGGTTCCCCTTTCGCTTTCGCCTCGCTCGTCATGGCAGCCACTGTGCGGGAGAACTCGTACGCTGCGCGGACGGCGAGCAGGCGGTGGTTCGGATTCTTGAGCGGGATACCGAACTGGACCATCACGGCATCGCCGATGAACTTATCGATGGTGCCGTCATATTTGAAGAAGATATCGTTCGCCATGGAGAAGTAACTGTTCAGGAATGCGACGAGCTCCTTTGGTTTCTTCGATTCGGAGATGGTGGTGAATCCTTCGATGTCCGAGAACATGATGGACGCTTCCACTTCCTCCCCGCCCAGCTCCACCCGTTCCGGATCCGCGCTGAGCTGTTTGACCACATGCGGATTGACGAACTGTCCGAAGATGCGCTGTATCTGCCGCTTGCTGCGTCCTTCGGTCGCGAAATTCCATCCGGTGGAGATGATGTAGGTGAACGCCATGGCAAAGAGCGGAAAGACGACCTGCATCCACAGCAGTTCGCGCAGGAAGAGCTGTGTGACCGCCGTGAGGAACAGCGCTGAGAGCAGGATGGTGATACCGCTGCTGACGACGATGTTCTCCAGATAGTTCGTGGTGAACGCAACGATGAGCGCCAGCAGGATGCTGAGTGCGAGGATGACGAGGAACGGTATCTCGCGGATGATATCCTTCCGCAGGAAGTTGCTCATTGCCGTTGCGTGGATCTCCACACCAGGATACGGTTCAAGGTACGTGAAGGGAGTGTTCTTCAGATCGAACAGACTCGGAGCGTTGGAGCCGATGAAGACGATCTTATCCTTGAATGCGGTGAGCGGGATGTCCGGCTCGATCCCCGCCTGGTGTTTCATAGCGGACACAATGACGGAATGGATCGAGTAATACGGGAAGACGCCGTCCGGTCCCCCTTTACCGTACCAATAGATGAGGTACGGCGATGTGAGCGAAGCATCCAGCGGACGTTCGCTGCCGAAGAGATCTGTATAGACATTGTAGGACAATGCCAGCAGCGGTTTGTCCTGATAGGTGTACTGGAGGGCGATACTGCGGCAGACGCCGTCCTCATCCGGCACAAAATTCACCACGCCGATGCTTTTCGCCGCTTCCTGGAATTTGATGAGCGGAGAGTATGCTTTATCGAACGTATAGGTCCGGGTCTCTTTTATCCTGGACGGGGCAGAGGAGAATTTAATGAGCGAGTCCCCGGGCTGATCCTCCTCTTCCTGTCTGCTCAAGATAGCGGCAAGATAGACATTCCCTGCCGCGCGGATAGAAGCGGCGAAGAGACTGTCATTATATGCACCGACAGACTGTGCACGATCCTCATCCGGCTCGGTGAACTGGAAATCGTAGACGACCGCTTTGGCGCCGGACGCGATAAGAAAATCGGTGGTGAGCGCATAATATTCGCGGTTCCACGGCCAGCTGACCTTGGCTGTCCGCTTGAAATACTGCAGGCTGTTCTGATCGATGGTCAGAATGACGATGTTCGTATCAGGCTGGCGTGAATTCTGGGCGATGCGGAACTGGATATCCAAGGCGTTCAATTCCACGTTGGAACCGAGGGACGATACAGCCACGGCATAGGCAGCGGCGATACCGGCAACGGCAGAGACGATAGAGCGGAAATGCTTGGCAAAAAGGAGTTTTTTCACCGCTGGAGTCATCGAAACCCGTTCCTTTTTACCGGAAATGTGAGACAATGGGGCAGTACTGCAGTGCAATCATGCATGAAGAAGTGAATTTTTCGGATGAAATTCAACGGGAAAATGGGGTGGTGTGATGGGAGGAACATTGAACGATGGAGCAATAATCAATTAACAATTAACAATTAGCAGATTATCATAATTGCAAGATTATCAAGATTTTACATTCCAAGAATGAAGTTACACTTTTAGATCTCAATTCGGCAGTTCCACAATTTCGCGGGTCGATGCGCAGGGAGTATTCAAAAAAAACTATCCCGCAGATCACGCAG
>JAVBYA010000232.1 GCA_030824295.1 Bacteroidota bacterium | reverse complement strand
CTATGTGATGGTGAAAGAGACCGCCACCGGGAAGTTCTGGTCCCTTAGTTGGGCCCCCACCATCGACCTGGCGTATGACAAGTACGAATGCCGGCACGGTCAGGGATACACGAAGATCACCACCGAGATCCACGGTATCCGCGGTGAGATCACCTATTTCGTCGGCCGTGATGTGAACGCAGAATTCTGGAGCGTCCGTCTGACAGACCTGACCGGAAAGAATCGTGCGCTCGAAGTATATTCCTTCACCGAGCTGATGATGGGGAACGCCCTGAACGATATCATCAATCAGCCCAACGATAAGCATTTCACCGATATCCATTTCGACACGCAGCATCAGACCCTCGTCTCCACGCGGCGGTACTGGGTGCTCAACAAGAAAGTATCGGTCGTGCAGCCGAACATCGACTGGAAGTTCAAACTCTATTTCACGCACACCGTTCCGGTGACCGGGTTCGACGGAAGTCTGGATAAATTCATCGGCCGATGGCGCTCGGAAGCGAATCCCATCGCCGTGGAAACGGGCGTCATGGGGAACACGGAGATCACGGCCGGCGACCCGGTCGCTGCGCTGCAGTCCAGGATCGAACTGACACCCAACGGCAGCAAAGAGTTCGCCGCCGTGCTGGCCATCGTTCCGAAGAGTCAGGAGGAGCCGTTCACGTTCCTTCAGTGGGAACAGCTGAAGAAGATGGAGACCATCCACAGCAAACTTGCCGATGTCAAAACATATTGGGACAACTATCTCGGTCATGTGAAGGTGCAGACGCCGGACGAGAAAGTGAACGCGATGCTGAACGTCTGGAACCAGTATCAGGCAGCGGTCACGTTCGATATGGCGCGCAACTCCGGCTATTATCACGGCGGTCTCCTCTTCGGCACCGGGATCCGGGACCAGTTCCAGGACATCATCGGTATGGTCATCGCTCATCCGCTGCGGGTCCGCGCCCGGCTGCTCAATGCCCTCCGCTTCCAGTTCAGCAACGGATCCACGCTCCACAATTTCTTTAAGATGACCGATAGCGGCGAGAAGACGAACCACTCGGATACCCCGCTCTGGATCCCGTTCGGTTTGGTGGAATATCTCAATGAAACCGCCGATTTCTCCATTCTGGACGAAGTCGTGACCTATCATGATCAGGGTTCCGGCACCGTGTATGAACATCTGGTAAAAGCAATCGACTTCGCTATCTCCGCCACCACCGAACGCGGTCTCCCCAAGATCATGAACGGCGACTGGAACGATACGCTCGACCACATCGGACCGCTCGGCAAAGGCGAAACGGTCTGGGGAGGATTCTTCCTCGGCTATATGATCAAGAAGACCGGCGAACTGCTCGATCACCGGAACGATACCGCAGCGAAACAGCGGTGGGCAGCGTACCTGCAGAAACTCGAACAGGTGATCAACAACGATTGCTGGGACGGTGAATGGTACCTCCGCGCGTTCCGCGATAACGGCGAATCGGTCGGCTCGCACCGGTACAAACAAGGGAAGATCTTCATCAATGCGCAGACCTGGTCGGTCATCTCCGGCATTGCACCGAAGGACCGTGCGGACATGGCGCTCGCTTCCACCAAGAAACATCTCGGCACTCCGTACGGCATCCAGATCGTCTGGCCTTCCTACACCGAAGTGGAGGATACCATCGGTCTCATCAGCCGCTGCGTGCCGGGCAAGAAGGAGAACGGCGCCGTGTTCAACCACGCCTCCTCTTGGTTCATCCTGGCCTCCATCATGAACGGGGATGTGGAGTCCGCATTCGATATCTACACGAAGATGCTCCCGCTGAACTCCTCCGCGAACATCGACGTCTACGAGACCGAGCCGTACGTGTTCGCCGAGTATCTTACCAGTCCTGACCACCCGACCGAGAATCAGGCAAGCCACTCGTGGCTGACCGGTACTGCCGTGTGGATGTACCGTATCGCGCTCGATCATATCCTCGGTTTCAGGACCGGACTGAAGGGGATCACCTTCGCACCAAACATCCCCGCCCGCTGGGGTTCGTTCCGTGCCGAGCGTGTGTTCCGCGGCATCCGGTTCATTCTGACCGTCTCCAATCCGGACGGGGTGAACTCCACCATCACCCGGATGACCGTAGACGGGAAGGAAGTTCAGTCCTACTTCATCGATCCGGCGACCGTGAAAGGATTATCCGTTCACGTCGACATCACACTCGGTAAGAAATAGCGGCACGACGGACGCCGTCCGAAGGATGGCGTCCGTCGCTTCTGCACTGCTCACACCATCCGGCCACCATCATGCGCACACTCCTCTTCCTTCTTACGCTTCTGTTCTCCGCAGCGGAAGCACAGACCATCACCTGGCAGAATGTCACCGCGAACTACTCCCTGCCTGCCGGTATCTCCGTCTTCCAGGGCACCCGCGCTGCACCGGCGCTGAAGATCTGGTACTTGGACGTGGACCTGAACAACACTAAACTCGCCGTCCGCCCCTACGTTGCCGGAACGTCCCAGACCCTGCCGGGATTCACGGCGTCGGTCGGTGCGTATGCCGCAGTGAACGGCGGATATTTCGGCGGAGGGATACCGTATTCTGCCGTGATCTATCCGAACGAAGTGAAAGCGGCGAATGTCCAGTCCGTCACACGCAACAGCATGAGCTATCCGGTCATCCGGAGTTTCTTCGGCATGAAGAAGGACCGCTCGCTCGGCGTGGACTGGATCTATCAGTTCGGGAATGCGGTGACCGATCTCTACACTTTCCCCCAGCCTCTGCCGTACATCAATAATGATCCGTCGCCGAGACCGGTCCCTTCCAAA
>JAVBYA010000121.1 GCA_030824295.1 Bacteroidota bacterium | reverse complement strand
TATATGACCGGTGTGGAGGGGAAGAGCGACAGTGAAGTGCTGGAGACACTCGTACAGCGGTACTATCTGGAAGCGGTCGATGTCCCGAAAGAGATCATCCTGTCGTTCGATATCGAATCCAAAACACTCATCCAGCAGTGGCTCACGCTCCGGCGGAGCGGCGGCGTGTCGTTCTATCTGCCGGAAGGGGGAGAACTGGCGAAGCTCATCGCCATGTGCAAGAACAATGCGAAATTCCTCCTGGACGAGCTGAAGCTGCAGCGGCTCAAGCAGAAGGATTTCGTTCCGGCTGCCGTGCGGGCACTGCAGCGGGATCTCCGGATGCCGGTACCGCCGCGACGCATCGAATGTTTCGATATCTCCCACTTCCAGGGGACGGAGACCGTGGCGTCCATGGTCGTGTTCGTGGACGGGAAACCGAAGAAGAGCGAATACCGGAAATTCAAGATCCGCACCGTGGCTGCGGCAGAGGTGAATGACTTCGCCAGCATGAAGGAGGTCATCTTCCGGCGCTACAAACGTGTGAAGGAGGAGGCCTTGGAGATGCCGGAACTGATCATGGTGGACGGCGGTAAAGGACAGCTCTCCAGCGCGCTGGAATCGCTGACCGAATTGGGACTCGCACAGCACCCGCTCATCAGTCTTGCCAAGCGACTGGAAGAGGTCTATGTTCCCGGGCAGAGCGATCCGCTGCCGATACCGAAATCCTCCTCCGCGCTCCGGCTGCTGCAGCAGTTACGCGATGAGGCGCACCGCTTCGCCATCACCTTCCACCGTTCCCTGCGTGATAAGAGGACGCTGCAGACCGAACTGGATCTGATCGAAGGGATCGGGAAGAAACGGGCGAAGGAACTTCTGGAAGCATTCGGTTCCGTCCAGGGAGTGAAATTCGCCACACAGGAACAGTTGACCGCAGTGGTCGGGGAAAAGACCGCTCAGAAGATCCTGGAATATTTCGAACCCGAGGAACCAGCCTCCGCCGGACCATCCGCCGCCGCCCCCATCTGATTCTCCCTGCTCAAAACGAATTTTTCTTTGTTTTTCAGCCGTAATTCGGTTATCTTTCTATTTATAGACAGTTCAGCATCATTTTTTTTCAATATTCTGCAGTAAGGAGTTGTTACGTCGTATGGCTATTATGACAAGAATGCGGAACAATATGCCGGTCATCCTTATCGGACTGGTTGTTGTCTTTGTGATCACGATCGTGTTCGAATGGGGTATGGATTACACCGGAATGTCGCGTCAATCGGACACCATCGGTGTGATCGACGGAAAAAAGGTCACCTATCAGGAGTTCTCCGATCTTGTCCGCCAGCAGGCGGAACAATACAAACAGCAGACCAAGCAGGACCCGGATGAAACGCTGATGAAGCAGATCCGCGAGCAGGTGTGGAACAATCTTGTCACCCAGACGCTCCTCGACCGCGAGACCAAGAATGCCGGCATCACCGTGACCGATCAGGAGATCATCGACTGGGTGCGCGGTGAGAATCCCCCCGAATTCCTCGTTCAGCAGTTCCGTGACTCCACCGGCGCATTCCGCCGCGATGCATACGATCAGGCGCTGAACGATCCCCGCAACAAAGAGATCTGGATCAATGTGGAAGCGGCACTGCGTCAGCAGCGCCTTGCGGAGAAGATGCAGAGCGTTGTGTTCTCCTCGGTCCGTGCGACCGACGGCGAACTGCGCGACCGCTATATGGACCAGAACATCCGTGCCGATGTGCAGTATGCCTTCTTCGATCCCGAACGTCTGGTGACGAACGAATCAGTGAATGTCACGGATGAGGACCTGCGCAAGGTCTATACAGAGAATGCCGATGAGTTCAAACAGCCGGCGGTCCGGACGCTGAAATATATCTTCATCTCCGATCAGCCCTCTTCCCGCGATTCCGCTGAAGTGCTTGCCGAGATCGGCAGCATCTTGCAGCGCGTGAGATCCGGTGCCGATTTCCTGGAAGTGCAGAAGGATTATGCCGAAACATCCCCGCAGCCCGCGTTCTTCAAACACGGCGATCTGACCCCGGAGAAGGAAGCAGCCATCTTCGGTGCCAAGGTCGGGGATGTCGTCGGACCGGTCTCCGATTACGAAGGGGCCCACATCTTCAAAGTGCTCGAACAAAAGACCAGTGCGGATGCATTCGTGAAAGCGCGCCATATCCTATTGAACGCCGGTTCGCCGGAACAGGAAGCTTCCGCGCGGACATTGGCGGCAAGCCTCATCTCCCGTGCTAAGCAGGGCGAGGATTTCGCTTCATTGGCACGTCAGTATTCCACCGAACCGGCGGCAAGCACTTCCGGCGGTGACCTCGGCTGGTTCGGCAAAGGCCGTATGGTGAAAGAATTCGAGACCGCAGCATTGGCCGGTAAACCGGGACAGGTCATCGGACCGGTGAAGACGCAGTTCGGTATCCATGTGATCAAGATCGAAGGTCGCGATATGCGCGAACTGAAGGTCGCCACGATCACCCTGCCGCTGAAAGCAAGCAGTGCCACCAAAGAGGATGCGTTCCAGCGTGCGCAGGATTTCGCTTACCTTGCTAAAAAAGGGAACTTCGAGACCGATGCAGAATCCGCAGGTCTGAAAGTGCTGGAGACCGCAGAGTTCGCCAAAGGGGCATTCATTCCCGGGCTCGGTCAGTTCGAATCCATCAATAAGTTCGCCTTCAACAACGACCTCGGCGATATCAGCGATGCATACCAGGTGAACAACGGTTATGCAGTGGTGAAGATATCGGCAGTGAAGAAAGAAGGGGTCCGTCCTTTTGATGAAGTGAAGGAATCGCTCCGCG
>JAVBYA010000249.1 GCA_030824295.1 Bacteroidota bacterium | reverse complement strand
GCAAGAGGAAATGCAAAAGGCGTCCCTGCCGCCTGGCGAGGGTTACACGGCGGCATTCCGCCTAGGATCAACTTGGGGGCGGAAGCAGATATACGCAGAAAACGCAAAAAGGAAAAGGAAAGAGCATTATTAGATTACAGGATTACAAGATTGCAAAAATTAGCGCACGTCGATGAGCAAGAGATAATATAAAAATGCATCAGTCTATGATCTATCCTCTTACAATCTGACATCTGTTGTGTGAATGCTGAAGACTGATAACTGAGGACTGATAACTGAGAGCTGACCGCTGAGAGCTCCTGATAAAAAATAGTTAAGTAGGTGAGTAATTGAGAAACAGCACGGAGAATTATCAAATTGCAAGATTACAAGATTGCAAAATAGCGCAAGTCGATGCGTGGAAGAACAATGACCAGTGGACAATGGATAATCAGAAGGAAATACCAAATAACAAACGAGGTCATCAACGCTCAGGGGAACATGCGAGGAGCGATTGATCGTGAACTGATAACTGAAAGCTGATAACTGATAGCTCTTGCAAATACTTTGCGGAGTCGTGAAGTCGTTGAAACTCGGCGCACGTCGGCGTGGAAATAAAAATCCCGTCCCCTTGCGGGAGGACGGGATGATGGAAGGTGAGGCGAACGGCTGGGCTATTTGAGCAGCTGCATCCTGCGGGTCTGGATGAACGAACCGGAGCGGAGCTGATAGAAATAGATGCCGCTGGAGAGCTGCGATGCATCGAACGTGACGACATGTTCGCCGGCGGAACGGAATCCGTTGACCAGTGCCGCCACCTCTTTGCCGAGCATGTCATATACTTTCAGCGAGACCGATCCGGAAACGGGAATCTGATACTGGATGGTGGATGCCGGATTGAAGGGATTGGGATAGTTCTGCCCGAGCGCGTAGGCGGTAACGATGCCCGCCACATTCGCTTCCACGGAGTGACTGTACTGGAACGCACCGTCGCGGTCGATCTGCTTCAACCGGTAGGCGACCTTCCCTTTGGCCGAGGCATCGGTAAAGGTATAGGACTGCGGAGCATTGGTCGTACCATGACCTTCAACGAAACCGATACGGGTCCAGCGGTCCGACATCATCCGCTCCACTTCAAATCCATGGTTGTTCTGTTCCGTGGCGGTCTGCCAGGAAAGCTCCACACCGCGTCCTTTGACCGATGCGGTGAACGAGGACAGCTCGACGGGAAGCGGTGCCGTCCCCCACGAGGTCGCGATACGGATACCATCCACTGTGATGTCGGGAAGACCGGAGGCCTGACGAAGACCGATGGCATTCACTGAATCCTGAGCGGCATCGGTGATGGTCAGCAACGCGGCACCTGCTTCCGTTTCGGACGCAGGAACACCGGTCGGAATGACCCAGAGTTTTGCCACGTCACTGCCGCCCGTATTAATGGTGTATTTTGCAACGATCAAGTAGGTGGCATTCTTCCCATAATTCGTTGATGCCCAGGTTGCCGTCGAGGAACCGTTCGACAATCCAAAATTGACGCTGTCTGAGACAACCCGGACAAAGATGCGCGTACAGAAACTTGAGAATGTGGTCGCAACATTGGGATCACGAGAACCAAGATGCATGAAATAAGTGCCTGCTTGGCTTGCGCTTGCTTCACTCACATTCACCATTGCTGACAGATATACGGAGGCACCATTGAGCTTCTGTGTGGTGAACGAACGGTTCACATCCTGGTCTGTTCCGAATACATCGGCGGCTTTACCGGTATTGCTTCCGGAATACCCAGCATACGTCAGTCCGGCCGTGGAAACTACTGGCGGCGTAGCACTGCCGCTATGACCGGTCCAGCCATTCGCTGTAACATCCGTTCCAGAGGTATAGTCGAAATTCTCAATGAACAGGACATCGCCGACGACAATGTTGAACGACGAACTCGTTGCATCGGTCAATCCGCCGGTGTTGGCGGTCTGCAGCGTTACGCCGGACTCGGCTACATTCAGTTTCGTATCGCTCCAGGTATACACACCGGAGGCGAGGGATTGGGTCAAACCGGCCACAGAAGTCAACGCCCCGGTACCAGCCAGGCGCGAAAGTGTGACCGACGTTGCAGCGTCGGCATCCAAAATATTGTTGCCGTCCTGCGCAGCAATGCTCACTGTAAAAACAGAATTGATCTCAGCCTGACCGGGGACGGCGGTGAATACCAACTTCGTTGCCGTCACTTCGATCTTGTTGGCATCACCGGTCACAGAACTGGAAGCTGCACCGGCATCAGCGGCTGCGAACTGGGACATGGCGGGATTGTCTGTGACGGCGGTGACGAGGAAATGGAACTGCTGATTGTCCGTCACCGCTGTTTCGAAGGTGAAATAGAGATCGAGGGTCTTGCTGCCGTCATCCGCCGCAGTGACATTCGAGCCGGAGAGTCCGGTAAACGAGATCGTTTCGCCGGTGACATCCACTTCGGCGACCTCGGTGGAGCCGTCATACAACGCGGCGCGGCGGACGGTATTTGTCCAGCTGCTGACCGTATTGCTCCCCCCTTTGCCGATGGTGATGGAGTTCAGTTCCGTTCCGAATGCATCGGCATCGGCAGAGCCGCCGCCGTCGCGGAGTGTGAAGGACCAAACGCGGACCCCGTCCGATGTGCCGGTCATATCCGCCGATTGTTTCGAAGCATAGTCGATATTGTTCGTTTCATTGTTCGCCGAAACAATATCAGAGGCAGAACTGACCGCTGCGCTGGTGGACTGACTCCCGGTGGCCGGGGTGGTCAGAAGGAAATTGGATCCGCTGCCGGAACCATTGTATTCAAAGACCG
>JAVBYA010000194.1 GCA_030824295.1 Bacteroidota bacterium | reverse complement strand
CCGACCGAGATCGGCCGCTTCAAAGGGTTCGAAGTGGCGGTCACCGCGGTTACGGCACGCAGCTGTCGGACGACTTCGGCATCGGAACGAATCTGCGCTACATCAACAGCAGTCTTTCCCCGATCGGAACGGCTCAGGAGCAGGGGGACGGTATCGCCAATACCTTCAGCTTCGACATCGGATTCCTCTATAAGCCGAAATCGCTCGTGATCCCGTTCCTGGAAGAGGATATCGGCGAGCACTTCAGCGTCGGCATGAACCTCTCCAATCTTGGTCCGAAAGTGACGTACATCGATGCGGCCCAGGCCGATCCGCTGCCGACGCAGCTCCGTCTCGGTTTCGGTATCGTTCCGATGAAGGATGAGTTCAACAGTCTCACCATCGCGATCGACTTCACCAAATTGATGGTCTACCGCGAGAAGGGTCTCCACGGTGCGTCGCACGAACTGCCGAAATCCCTCATCACTTCCTTCACGAACAATACCATGGACGACAATCTTCGCTTCATCAACCGTGCGCTCGGTCTGGAGTATTGGTACAACAAGCAGGTCGCCATCCGCTTCGGCCGTTTCTGGGAGGACCCGAAGAACGGTAACCGGAACTTCTATACCTTCGGCGCCGGTCTGCGGTACGACATCTACGGTTTCGATTTCAGCTATATCTCCGCCAACGAAGAGAATCACCCCTTGTCGGAAACGCTCCGCTTTACCCTGCTCATCCTGTGGGGCGAGACGCTGTAGCAAGTTCCCGGTCACATGCATGGCCGCCGCCGGTGTGCGGCGGCGTGCATGATGAACTCCCCGTCCTCACCCGTTCCGTTGAAACGAATGACCATGAGAATCCTTTTCATCCTCCTTCTGTGTTCTCCATTGCTGCCGGCACAGCGATTGTCCCATCCGCTCCACGCGGAAGCGCCGCGGCATGTGCAGCGGACCGCTGCTGTCACCTTCCCGGATACGGTGCACATCCTGGCCGTCATGGTACAGTTCCAGACCGACAACGATTCCCGCACATCAGGGAACGGACAGTTCGACCTGACCGCAACGGACGAACGGATCATCGATCCTCCGCCGCATGACTCCGCCTACGTTGCGGACCATTTCCGGTTCGTCAATAACTACTATTCCAAGTCCTCGAACAATAAGCAGTTCGTCTCTGCCACCGTCCTCGGCACCGTCATCACACTCAAGAAGCAGATGAAGGACTATGCTCCGATCGGCGGCAACCTTCCTCTTGCAACGATGATCGATGAAGCGTGGAAAGCGGCCGATTCCTTGTATCCCGGATTCCCGTTCGAGCGGTACGAGATGTTCGCGGTGTTCCATGCCGGTGTCGGAAAGGATATCGATCTGCGTGCCGCGCTGGGATACGATCCCACACCGCTCGACCTTCCGTCACTCTATTTCAGTACCGATGCGCTCCGCTCCGTGTTCGGCAGTTCGTTCAACGGCATCACGCTCAAGAACAGTTCCTTCAAGATCCCCAACACCGTCGTTCTGCCTGAGACCGAAGTGCGCCGCATCCCCGGCGTCGGCGGTGATGTGGTGCTGAAACTCGGCATCAATGGACTCCTCGCTGCGAGCATCGGCAGTTATCTGGGACTCCCGGACCTGTTCGATACCAAGACCGGAAAGACCGCCATCGGCCGGTTCGGTCTGATGGACGGCCAGTCCATCTTCAGTTTCTACGGCATGGCGCCGCCCGATCCGAGTGCGTGGGAGAAGATCCGTCTCGGCTGGACGACACCGATCGATGTGCAGGGGAATGCTCTTCTGACGCTCCCTGCGGCCGGATTGCACAGCAGCGGAAGTGATACCGTTTACCGGATCCCCATCAGCGCAAAAGAGTATTATTTGGTGGAGAACCGTCATCGCGATGTGAACGGCAACGGGAACATCGTCACGGTGAAATGGAAAGGGAGTGAACGGGCGCTGGCGTTCCCGATGGATACGACCTTCTATTCGAACAGCGGCATCGATTCCGTGTACGGCACGGTCGTGGATGTGGAGGAGTTCGACTGGAGTCTGCCCGGACTCATCAATACGAACAATGCGTACAAGGGAGGCATCCTGATCTGGCACATCGATGAATCGGTCATCGAGCGGAATCTTGCCTCCAACTCCATCAACGCGGATGAGACACGCCGCGGTGTGGACCTGGAAGAGGCGGACGGTTCGCAGGATATCGGCAAGAGCTACGCGTTCGGCGATGCTGCGTCCGGAACCGAGGATGGTTCACCGATCGACTATTGGTTCAACGGCAATATCTTTCCGAACTACACGAATGCGTTCTCCGAGACCACGCTGCCGAACTCGCTGAGCAATACGTTCGCCCGATCGCATGTGACCATCAGGAATTTCTCCGCACAAGCACCGAGGATGACTGCTGAGGTCCTGATCGGTTCACCGGAGATCACGCTGAAGAAACTGATCGATCGCCGGAGCAATGCGGCGGGGAATGCCGATGCACCTGTTTCGGCAGACCTGAACGGCGACGGGAAACCGGAATTGATCTACACCAGCGGCGATTCACTCTATGCGCTGAAGGAGGACCTGACACCATTCCTGAACAATGCCACCGGACTGCTTTCACCGTTCGGCGGTTCCGTCCGTCCTGTTCTGGCGAGAGGTGTGTTCCAATACCTGACCGCATCCAACGGGATCACCGCATCGCTTGTCGGTGCAACGGATAGTATCATCTACTTCTTCGGCACCGGTGACGGCAACAATGACGGTCTCCTTGATACCATCGCAACAGCGAACGCTCACGCAATGATCTCCACGCCGCTGATGTCCGGCGAC
>JAVBYA010000193.1 GCA_030824295.1 Bacteroidota bacterium | reverse complement strand
TCGCATGGCCTTCAATACGGGTGACGGGGGAGATCGTGATCGTTGACATAAAAAAATTCAAAAAATGAGAGAAAGTGGATCATTGAATCATCGGTTCATTGATTCAATTACCATGAAACGCTGCATGCATCGGAACATAGAATCCAATAATCTGAACAAACATCACGTATCATCCGTACCGGAGGAATTGAGTATTGAAGACGGGGATCCGTCCGTTCAGCAGTTCGTTAATAGCGAACCAGATCTCGTCCGGCGTGGGGGGACAACCGTGCAGGAACGCATCCACCCGGATGACGTGATGGAGCGGGATGGCCTGCGGCAGCAGCTGCGCAATGAGCGTATGATCGTTCGGTTTTGAATTACTGATGTCCGCCAGTTCTTTATAGGCGCGGTCGATCAGTTCTTCCGTGCCGAACCGGTTCCGCATCGCCGTTACATTCCCGGTGGTTGCACAATCACCGAACGAGAGAACGTACCGTGAGTTCTTCCGGATGGTATGCGCCATCTCTTCGTTCTCGTCATTCGTCACCGCCCCTTCCACGAGCGTGATGTCCACATCCTCCGGGAACACTTTCACATCCGCGATGGGTGAATAGACCAGCTGGATCTTCTCTGCAAGGTCGATGAGCCGTTCGTCCAGGTCCAATAAGGACATGTGACAGCCGGAGCATCCACCCAGCCACACCGTTGCAACACGCGGTTTCCTGTTCGTTTCTTCCATGATCATTCCTCTATCTGGATGGTGAAAAGTTCCTTGTTCCGCAGCGAACGGTGCACCACCAGATGGTCCCCTTTCGCCAGTCCTGCCCAGCGGACGTAATAATGTTCATGCGGTTTTTCCGGTCCCATGCACTCGCAGCGGTACGATTCGATCTTCGCCTGACGCCGTGAGTGACCGTTGGACAGCGAGAAAGAGGACCCGACCTTCGGGAAGAGATCGAGCCGGTCCTTCAGGATGAGGAAATAGCCCCGCTCTGCTTCCAGAGAGGAAATGGTCCGTTCGTAGGATGGGTTCATAATACAGGTCTCTTGTGAAGATCAACTGATATTGACTCAATACGCCGTTCGTTCGCCGTTCAATGGACATTCACTCAGATTGTGAGATCCATTCCTTCTTCTGCCGGGCGGTGATGATGTACTTCAGGAACCCTTTCTTCTTCTCCATCTCCGAGACGTTGACCCCTTTCTCGAACAGTGCGCCGGTGGGACAGACCATCACGCACTTCCCGCATTCCGTGCAGGTCTGCGAGTCCCCCCAATTGCCGCCCAATCCGGAGACGATCTCACAATTGATGCCGCGTCCTGCCACATCCCACACATGCGCGCCTTCCACTTCGTCGCATACACGGACGCAGCGTGTGCAGAGCACGCAGCGGTTGTGGTCCATCACATACTCGCGGTGCGTCGCATCCAGTTCCTTTTTCGGATACAGGTACGGATAGCGGACGCGGACAAGTCCGACCTGATACGCCAGGTCCTGCAGTTCGCAGTGATTGTTCGCCACACAGACCGCGCAGACATGGTTCCCTTCCGATGCCAGCAATGCGATGATCATCCGCCGGTACTTGTCCAGCTTGGGTGTGGATGTCTGGATGACCATCCCTTCCTCCACCTTCGTTGTGCAGGCGGGGAGCAGACGGGGATTCCCTTCGATCTGCACCACGCATAACCGGCAGGCGCCGACGGTGGAGAGCCCTTCCAGGTGGCACAGGGTGGGAATGGGTATATGGTGTTGGCGGCAGACAGCAAGGATGGATTCCCCTTCCTGTGCGCTGTACTGTTCACCGTTGATCGTTAATGTTTTGACTGCCATGGCGGATACCGGAAAGAACTAAGAAAATTGTGAAATTTGAAAATTGTAAAACTGCGGAATTACATTGGACGCATCGAGTGCATCTTCATTCTTTTGTAAAATCGGCAACGGGTGCCTGTTCACCGTGGTACATCTCGATCGGCTGCAACAGTTCATCGTATTCGTGACGGAAGAACCGGAGCGTAGAGAGAACCGGGTTGGGAGCCGATTGTCCGAGACCGCACAGACTCGTTTCCTTCACCATCATGCACAGCTCTTCCATCAGCACCATATCATCCTGCGTCGCTTTTTTCTTGGAGATCTTATCGAGCAGTCCGTAGATGTGCCGGGTGCCGACGCGGCACGGGATGCATTTGCCGCAC
Organism: Bacteroidota bacterium; assembly: GCA_030824295.1. Lineage (GTDB taxonomy): Bacteria > Bacteroidota > Ignavibacteria > UBA10030 > UBA8401 > UBA8401. The sequence continues at coordinate 642 of JAVBYA010000193.1, read as the reverse complement.
GATTCGTCCATACAGAACTGCATGAAGAACTTTGCGACCTCCACCATCTTCGATGTGGAATCCATCACGATCAAACCGCCGCTGCCCATGATAGAGCCCACCTTGGCAAGCGATTCATAGTCCACCGGCAGATCCAAATGATCGGTCGGGATACAGCCTCCGGACGGACCGCCGGTCTGCGCTGCTTTGAATTCCGTCCCCTCGGGTGTCCCTCCCCCGATATTGAAGATAATCGTGCGGAGGGGGATCCCCATAGGAACTTCGATCAATCCTGTGTTGCGAATATTCCCTGCCAGTGCGAAGACCTTCGTCCCCTTGCTCTTCTCCGTCCCGATTCCGGCGAACCATTCACTGCCGTTCCGGATGATGGGAGCGATATTGGCGAAGGTCTCCACGTTATTGATGAGCGTCGGCATCCCCCACAATCCTTTTTCGGACGGATAGGGCGGCCGCGGTTTCGGATTCCCCCGTTTGCCTTCGATGGACTGCAGAAGCGCGGTCTCTTCGCCGCAGACGAACGCGCCGGCACCGATGCGGATATCAACGCGGAAATTGAACTGCGACTCCAGGATGCGGTTGCCAAGCAGTCCCATCTTCTCCGCCTGTTTGATGGCGAGTTTGAGCCGTTCAATGGCGAGCGGA
>JAVBYA010000221.1 GCA_030824295.1 Bacteroidota bacterium | reverse complement strand
CTAGTGCCATTTCAAATTAATCAGTTTGTATTTCACGAGAGTCATCCTGAGCGAACCCGGCATTTCCTGGAAGGTGAGTCGAAGGATGCTCATTAACAACACAATGCCAATTATTTGAAGTGGCACTAGAACGCACCAAGCAGCAGGGAAGAAGCGCCGATGCTGAACGCGCCGAGCATGAATCCCATGAGCACATCGGAAGGGAAATGGACGCCAAGATACACGCGCGAAAGACCGATGAGCAGCGCCAGCGTTGCAAAGAACGGTGCCAAGACCGGAACCGCCGTGCCGAAGAGGAATGCCGCCACGGTCGCTGCAGCGGTATGACCGGAAGGGAAACTGTATTCGTCCTGCGGGATGACCAGATTCTGTATCCCGGGCAGCGCGCGGAACGGACGCTGACGTGTGGTGGACTGTTTGATGAGTTTATAACAGAGCAGTTCGATCGCAAAGGCGGTGAGAGCATGTGCCAGCCAGCCGGACGGGACCTCGGCAACAACGGAGAAAAGCAGCGCTAGCAGCGCCCATACATAACCGTCACCAACGCGGGAAATGAACTTCATGAACGGCGTCAGAAAGGAACCCCGGGCAGCGATGATCTGCCGGATCGCCCGTTCGTCCCAGTATTGTATCCGAACCATGAATTGTGACATTGTCCAACTCCGTTTATGAGTATGCAAAGATCGCTGTTGGACATGTTCCCGGTATTATCGGAATATTATCATGCTGTTACGGCGTCACCGAAATACCGGTCGAAAATGTAGGCATTATTCACTACTTTGTTGGCATAACGACTGCGGCAACAGTGCTGCTGTTATCCGGCGGTCTTCCTTCCACTATCATCACCGTTGCTATGACACTTATCCTGACGTTCCTCGCTTTATTTCTGCAAGCAGAGTCTTCACTGGATCATGCGATCCGTTCGGTGACTGCTGAGAAACTTCGTTCCCATATCGCCGTTCTGGCGCACGATTCGCTGGAGGGACGCGGTCCCGCGTCACCCGGTGATGTGAAAGCGACCTCCTACATTGTCTCACAATTCAAAAAATTCGGACTTCAGCCGGCGGGAGAGAAGAAGAGCTACCTGCAGAAAGTGCCGATGGTCGGCGTGACCGTCGATCCTGCCACGGTGCTCACGGTGCGCAGCGCAAAGGGAACGGCGGACCTTGCCTACTCCACGGATTTTGTTGCGACCACCGGTACGTACGAACCGTCCATTCAGCTGAAGGATGCCGAGCTGGTCTTCGTCGGATTCGGCATTGTCGCACCGGAGCAGCAGTGGAATGATTATAAAGATGCAGATGTGCGCGGGAAGATCCTGGTGATGATGAACAACGATCCGGTAACGGACGATCCGTCGTTCTTCGCCGGGAAGGGACGCACATATTACGGACGGTATACGTACAAATACGAGATCGCCGCGGAGAAAGGGGCGCTCGGTGCCATCGTCATCCATACGACTCCGTCCGCGGGATACCGGTATGAAGTGATCCGCAACAGCTGGAGCCGGGAGATGTTCGATCTGGAAGAGAAGAATCCCGGTCCGCGACTGCAGGTGAAACTCTGGACGACCGAAGAAGCAACGAAGCGCTACCTGGCACTCGCCGGTTTCTCGCTCGATTCCCTGGTCGCCGCAGCGCAGTCCCGCACCTTTGCTCCCGTTCCGCTCGGACTGACGCTCAACGGACTGATCCGTTCCTCCATCCGCAGGATGGAGACGAACAACATCATCGGCAAAGTGGAGGGGAGCGATCCTGCGCTGAAAGCACAGCATGTGATCTTCACGGCACATTACGATCATTTCGGTATCGGCCGGCCGATCAACGGCGACTCCATCTATAATGGAGCATTGGACAATGCTTCCGGCACCGCACTGATGCTCAACCTGGCAGAGGCATTCGCATCGCTCAAAGAGAAACCGAAGCGTTCGGTGCTGTTCGCGGCGGTCGCGGCGGAGGAGCAGGGACTGCTCGGCTCCAAGTACTACGCGAACAATCCCACCGTGCCGCTCGCATCACTGGCGTCGAACATCAACACGGATGTCATCAACGTCATCGGCCGCACAACGGACATCTCCTGGCAGGGAAGTGACCGTTCCTCGCTGGGGAACGATCTGGCTGCCGTTGCCGCACCGCAGGGACTCACCGTGCTGCCGGATATGGCGCCGGAACAGGGAGGATTCTTCCGGAGCGATCATTTCAGTTTTGCGAAGGTCGGCGTGCCGGCCATGTCCATGGGGAGCGGTTCGAAGTTCGTCGGCGTGGATACGTCGGTCATCCGCACGATGCGTGAACGCGGCGGGAGGATCTATCATCAGCCGAGCGATGAGATCTATCCGGACTGGAATTTCGACGGGGCGCTGCAGCAGGCCGAACTCGTCATCCGCGTTGCATGGCGGGTCGCCACTATCGTTGAACTGCCGTATTGGAACAGCGGAAGCGAATTCGAAGCAGCACGGAAACGTGCGTTGGGACGGTGACGGATCAACGCGGGACAGACGATGAGCACTGAGCAGGAACGGTCCATGACGACGAAACTCCTCACCGGTTCTGCCGTTGAATTAATGATATGGACCGCCGCATTCATCTATCTGGCGGTCATCGATCCGTTCCATCCGCCGCTGTCGTTCTGTCCGTCGGTCCTTATCGGATTCGGCACGTGTCCCGGCTGCGGACTGGGACGTTCGATCTCGCTGCTGCTGCATGGAGAGTTCACGATGTCCTATCAGGAACATCTCCTGGGGATACCGGCAGCGGTCATCTTGTTGTATCGGATCGGTCAGTTATCGAATACCGTCCGCACACATTTCCATCGACTGAA
>JAVBYA010000344.1 GCA_030824295.1 Bacteroidota bacterium | reverse complement strand
AGCGGGGATGGAAGCGCGTGTAGGTGATGGCGGAGGGGACGGTGAGCGGTGCATTCTGTTCGAATGCGAACACCGCTTTGTGTTCCGCTCCGTGATACTGGAACAGCCGGTGCACATCCTTCATCTTTGAAATGGCAAAGAGATAGGCAAGCAGGATGGTGATGCGGATGGCGCCGGAGACAAGGTTGAATGCCAGCGGACGCTGCGACACATCGAAGAACTGCGTTGCTGCAAACAGGGGAAGGAAGAAGAAGAGCGCCACGCCGAACGACAACGATACTGCCACGGTGAGCGTCAATGCGAGTTTTCCCTGCTGTTTTCCCGGTACGGCGGACGGTTCCTTCCCCTGTTCCTTCGCTTCCTCGTCCGCGATCGCTACTTCGGCAGAGTAATTGAGCGTGCTGATCCCCACGTACATCATCTCCACCAATCCCACCGCGCCGCGCACGATCGGTTTGTTCAGCATGGGATACTTTTCCAGGACGGAAGTGAACGGCATGCGTTTGATCACGATCTCGCCGTTCGCGCGGCGCACCGCCGTAGCGATCATCCCTTTCGCCCGCATCATCACTCCCTCGATCACCGCCTGTCCGCCCACCTGGATCGGCTGCTCTACATCGAATTTCTGCTGTTCGCTCATGGTCTCCGTTCTGCTATGAAAAAGAAGACCTGTGATGCATTCACAGGTCGGTCAACGCATCAATATAGCGAAAAAAGTGCGGAAACGGTAGAAGCGGCCGGAGGCTCTTCGGGTGGTGAAATCAGACGAACGACTCGATATTCATTGGTCGAAATGTAGCTATCCCGTATTTACGTGATAGCTACACTGGGCAAGGAATGGTACATTTAATAGAGAGGTGAGTTAATCAATTATCGCTCGAATGAACGTTGGATGAATATGGATAAATGGTTGAAGCGAATATGGTTTTTGAATGGCATCATCATAATGATCGCCTCCGTTCTCTTTATTTCGGAACACATCCGATTCCCGAAACAGTATCAAGAGAGACCTGCTGGTCCTATTGTTGGCGAAAGACTGGAAACAGTCAAGAAGGATAGTATCGTAACACAGGATATTTATACATCTATTCCACGAAGAATCGGCAAAAGTAATTTTAGCTATGTTGAAATTGTTTCCAAAGATCTTGTAAAAGCGATAAGACTTTCTGCGTATATGGATCAAAGTTCAGGGCCAGCCGAAATGAGGGCCGTCTCTGAAAGCGAAGAAAGGAGCATGCTGTCACAAGGCGTGATTAACATTGCATTCATTCATGACAATGGAAATGATACAAGGTTGCTGATCAATAAAAAGTGCTCAATAATAAGAGCTGATATCCCGGAATATGGCGATACAATTCAAAAATTTATCATTTATCGCATCGTTTTTGCCGATTCGGATGGTGATGGAAGGTTGACATATCGCGATGAATCCAGGCTGTGGATGTCGGAACTAAATGGTCTGAACATGCGACAGATCTGCCCCGATAGTATCTCGGTGAGAGAATTGGTCAAATCATTCCGTCGCAATAAGATCATCTTCCGTGGTCAATGGAAGCCGAAGGACAGTACAATTCCCGAACATGATTGGCCGGAGCAAGTATTTGCTTATGATCTGCAAAAAGAGACACTCGAACAGATCTTGCCGAATAAGACCGTTCTAGACCTTGCGAGAAAATTACTTGTGAACTGATCATGCATCTTCCAATACTGGTTCACGCTGATCCCAACACCATTCACACAGGCAATCGAGCCAAGATTTTTTGCCGACACTTTTGAGTCTAATAAATGTCCGATTTCACGATCCTGAAACGATACGAGTTCGCGCACCTGGCGCACCTGGACAAAGCCAAACTGGCGGACGAAGAGATCGAGTCATTCCTTCAGGATGACAATATCGTTTCCATCAATCCTGTGCTGACCAATGCGGTCGGCGGAGTGAAATTGTTCGTCCGCCATGACGATGTCGAACGGGCAGCAAAGATCCTCCATGAGAACAATTACCCGGAGTTGGCTGAAACACTGGAGAACGAACTTGATCCTCAAAATCTTTGTCCGAAATGCAGTTCCGCTGACGTTGCCCGGCAACGGTCCTTTGTCTCTGCCGTTCTGTTCCTGATACTGTTCTTTGTGCCGGTCGCGTCATGGACCAACAGGTATCGATGTTCCTCCTGCGGTCATCAATGGAAAGATTAGTTGTTAGGAAGATTGCCACGTATATTTTGGTCTACAAGTCGACAAAGTTGATTGTTAAAATCGCGATACGATGAGTTTTCGGTCAGGTAAAGAATATTAGGTTTCACTTAAATCACATGCTAACATTTCTGCTTGAAAGGGAAAGATATGAGCGAAGAAAATATCAATTATTCAAACGAATACTCAGAAGATTCATTTTGGAGTAAAATAAAAAGGTTTGCTACTAAAGCAGGCAAAGAAGTTATTGAAAGAGCATTAATTCTTTATTTCTGTTTCCTAGATGGTGATACACCGGCTTGGGCAAAGGGAGTAATTGTTGCTGCACTTGGATATTTCATTTCACCAGTTGATGCGATACCAGATGTTACTCCTGTTGTTGGATATGCTGATGACTTAGGCGCATTAATTGGAGCAGCCGCCGCTGTTGCGGTGCATATAAAAAAAGAGCATATGAATAAAGCTAAAGAGAAACTAGTCGAATGGTTTAACTAAAAATATTCGGAAGGGCCAAGAATACCTGTGCAATGGTTCTTCCTTAATTTCAGAGGTGATAATTATGGGATTTGTTTCTTGGGTTAAGGATAAAGCCGTAGGAAGCCTATTTAAGTCATTTATCAATGAACTCGT
>JAVBYA010000172.1 GCA_030824295.1 Bacteroidota bacterium | reverse complement strand
CGGCATCCCGGCGCATCGCGGAAGCGGTGCTGCTGCTGTTCGATGAGACCGGCGAAGCGGACGCTTCGCAGGTGATGGAACAAATGGAGGATGAGCAGGAGAGGACCATGGTCGCCACGCTCAGCTTCAACCGCTATCAGTTGAGTGAACGATGGACCAAGATCGGCAGCCGTGCCAGCGAGTCGCGCCTGTACGAGATGGCACTCGGCGCGATCAAAGCAGTGAAGAAGAAACATCTGGAACACGAATTGGCGGAGAACCGCATCCGCATGAAGCACGCCGCCGGTGCCGGCAGCGACACAATGGAATTCCTCCGACGGCAGCAGGAGATCCTTGCGGCTCTCAAGGAGATCGAAGGATTGACGCTGATGAAAGGATGAGTGGATGTCCCTCCCCGTCCCTACTGATGATTTCTACGAAACACTCCCCGTCGTCGACCGGTTCTCGGACCTGTCCGATGACTCTGTCTATTTCCCGCTCCCCGAAGACTGGTCCGTTGCTGTCACGGATGTGAAGGATTCCACCGGCCTCATCCGCAACGGGCGGTACAAGCAGGTGAATCTCGTCGGCGCTTCCGCCATCATGGCGGTCCTCAATTTGAAGAAAGATCTCTCCATTCCCTTCATTTTCGGCGGGGACGGCGCATCACTCTGCATTCCATCGTCCATTCTTGAAGAGACCCGTTCGGCACTGGCAGCCACACGCGCTATGGCGGCGGACCTCTACGGCATCGAACTGCGCATCGGGATCATCCCCGTCTCGTACATCCGCGCGCAGGGATCCGATGTACTGGTGGCGCGGAGCCGATTGTCATCCTCCTTCACACAGGCGGCGTTCACCGGCGGCGGACTGCAGTTCGCTGAAGAGTGTCTGAAGGATCCGGAAGCGGCGGCCCGGTTCCGTGTGGATGCCACGGTCGTTCCCAAAGGGGATTTCACCGGACTGGAATGCCGCTGGCAGAACATCCCGAGCGCCCATGAGGAGATCGTATCGCTCATCGTGCAGGCGGTGGGACGGGACCAGCAGGAACGGAACGACGTCTACCGTTCCGTCCTTGCCGCCATCGGACGCATCTACGGCGATGATACGCAGTGTCATCCGGTACGGGAAGAGAAATTGACGATGGCGCTCACCGAGCGGTTCCTCTCCGGCGAGTCGGATATCCGCTCCTACGCAAAAGGTAAATATGCTCGGATGAAATACTGGTTCGGCATCCGGTGGAGTGTGCTGCTGGGAATGCTGCTGATGGCGACGAACTACCGTACGAAATTCACGGAATGGGGGACGTACAAGCAGCGGCTCATCCGGAACACGGACTTCAAGAAATTCGACGATAAGATACGGCAGGTCCTCTCCGGTTCCGTGAAGCAGCGTGAACAACTGGAACTGTTCCTTGCATCACTGCATCGCGACCGCAAGGTCGTCTACGGTCTGCACTTCGCTCCGCACGCACTCGTCACCTGCCTGCTCTTCAATTATCAGGATGCGCACGTCCACCTGGTGGATGCGGATGACGGAGGATACGCCGTCGCGGCGCTCCAGGTGAAGGAGCAGATGCGCGCCTTCGGTATGAAATAAAAAATCCCGCTTGCGCGGGATTTTTTATTGATGTGCTGCAGTGTGAGCAGAGGATCACATGTGCGCGATGAGCGCGTCGCCGAACTCCGAACACTTGATCTCCTTTGCACCGTCCATCAGCCGGGCGAAGTCGTAGGTAACGGACTTTGCGCCGATGGCACCGTTCATTCCCTTCACGATCAGGTCCGCTGCTTCCGTCCAACCCAAGTACCGGAACATCATCTCGCCGCTCAGCACGACGGAACCGGGATTCACTTTGTCCAGGTCCGCATATTTCGGAGCGGTACCGTGCGTTGCTTCAAAGATGGCGTGGCCGGTAATGTAGTTGATGTTGCCGCCGGGAGCGATACCGATACCGCCCACCTGTGCAGCGAGAGCATCGGAGAGATAGTCGCCGTTCAGGTTCAGCGTAGCGATCACATCGAAATCCTCCGGACGCGTCAGTACCTGCTGCAGCGTGATATCGGCAATGGCATCTTTGATGACGATGCCGGCACCCGGTTTCCCTTCGGGGATGCGGCACCACGGTCCGCCGTCGATCTCCACTGCACCGAAGAACTCCTTGGCGGCCTTGTAGCCCCATTCACGGAATCCCCCTTCGGTATACTTCATGATGTTCCCTTTGTGCACGATCGTGACGCTCTTCCGGTTGTTCTTAATGGCGTAACTGATAGCGCTGTGGATCAGTCGGACGGTGCCGGAGTAGCTGACCGCTTTGATGCCGACGCCGACATTCACGTCGCCGGGGAAGTCCTTCGCACCGACCAGCTGCCAGAATTCGTCCGCTTTCGCTTTCGTGCCGAACCGGATCTTGCTGAAATCCTTCGGGAACTCTTTCTGGATGAAATCCAGGACCTTCTGTGCTTCCGGGGATCCGCCTGCATATTCGATACCGGCATAGATATCCTCGGTATTCTCGCGGAAGATGACCATATCCACCTTCTGCGGATTCTTCACGGGAGAGGGGACCCCTTTGAACCACTGCACGGGACGGAGGCAAACGTACAGGTCCAGCATCTGGCGCAGCGCCACATTCAGGGAGCGGATACCGCCGCCGACCGGTGTGGTCAGAGGACCTTTGATGCCGACCAGGTATTCTTTGAACGCATCGATCGTTGCATCCGGCAGCCAATTGTTCAGCTGGTCGAACGATTTCTGACCGGCGAGCACTTCCTTCCATTCGATCTTCCGGGTTCCGCCGTAGGCTTTTGCCACGGCAGCATCGAACACGCGGACCGAAGCGCGCCAG
>JAVBYA010000483.1 GCA_030824295.1 Bacteroidota bacterium | reverse complement strand
ATGTTGATGATGAGGCCCGCCATCGCATCGCCGCGGACGAACTTGCTGGCGCCGTCCATCGAGCCGTAGAACTCCGCCTCGCGTGAGATCTGCAGGCGGCGCGTGCGTGCCTCCTGTTCGGTGATGAGGCCGGCATTCATATCCGCATCGATGGCCATCTGTTTGCCCGGCAGTGCATCCAACGTGAAGCGTGCTGCCACTTCGGAGATACGGCCGGCGCCTTTCACGATGACGATGAACTGGATCAGCACCAGGATGATGAAGATGATGAATCCAACGACATAGTTCCCTTCCACCACGAACGAACCGAACGCTTCGATCACTTCGCCGGCGTATCCTTCGCCGAGAATGAGGCGTGTGGTCGCGACGTTCAGCGAGAGCCGGAAGATGGTCAACACGAGCAGCAGGGCCGGGAAGACCGAGATCTCGAGCGGATTGGTGATGTAGATCGAGACCATCAGGATGAGGATGGCGATGGCAATGTTCGCCGCGAGAAGAACATCCAGGATGATGGCGGGCAGCGGGATGATCATCAGTCCCAGGATCATCAGCACGGCGACCGCCAGAACGACGTCGCTGTTCCGGCCCAGCGCTCTCATCACCGTACTATTGGTGAAACCGCTCAATGCATTCGGTGCAGGTGTGCTCATACGTCAACTCAATACGTGGCTTTTTTCGTCCGTTTCAGACGATAGATGTATGCAAGGATCTGTGCAACGGCCTGGAACAATTTCTCGGGGATATCATCGCCGACGTCCGCGGCGGCGTACAGTGCGCGGGCCAGCGGTTTATCCTCGACGATCGGTACATTGTGCGCCTTGGCGATCTCTTTGATCTTCAGTGCGATGAGGTCCGCCCCTTTGGCAACGACCTTCGGCGCGGACATTTTGCCGGTCTCATACTTCAGTGCGACCGCAAAGTGGGTCGGGTTCGTCACCACCACATTGGCGGTCGGCACATCGGTCATCATCCTCTTGTAGGCGATCTGGCGCTGGATGGTCTTGATGCGCCCTTTCACCTGCGGGTCCCCTTCGTTCATGCGGTATTCATCCTTCACTTCCTGCTTGGTCATCCGCATGTTCTTGGCGAACTCGAACTTCTGGTAGAAATAATCCGCGACCGCAATGACGGCATAGGCCACGCCGACCTTGATGACCACTTCGCTCGTTGCCGCAACAAGGAAGCGGGCGATGCTGCGAATGTCCGAATCGACGAGCGTTACCGCATCCGCGATCAGATCGTCAATGACGGTGTAGCCGATGATGCCGAGCACGATGGTCTTGACGATCCCTTTCACCAATTCCACTGCCGAATGCGAGGAAAGCATCACTTTTTTGATGCCGGCGAGCGGATTGAGACGGCCCCATTTCGGTGCGAGCGCTTCGGGGGAGAACTTGAGTCCGACCTGCGCCACATTCGCAACGAACCCGACCACGAAGAAGACGGCGAGCATCGGCAGCAGGATCATGCCCAGGTCCGTCATCGCGCCGGAGAAGATGTCGCCGATGGAACCGTGATCGATGGTCATCTTCGGTGCTTCGCTCAGGGTGCGGCGGAGGACAGCGCTCATCTGTTCCACGGCGGTCCCTCCCATCACCAGGAGTGTGAAGAATCCAAACAGCAGCATCACGGCGGAGTTCAGGTCCTGGCTCTTCGCCACGGACCCTTTCTTCCGGGCATCCTCCAGTTTCTTCTCGGATGCAGGCTCAGTACGTTCATCTTTGTCCGGGGCGTCTTCGGCCATCACATCACCTTGATCAATTCAACGACCGATGCTTCGAACGCCGTGAGACTCTTCTTGAACACGAACGCGATCACCGGGATGGTGGCACTCAGCACGATGAATCCGATGCTGATCTTCAGCGGGAACATGACCGCAAAGATATTCATCTGCGGCATCACTTTGTTCAGGATGCCGAGCGTGATATTAGCGAGGAACAACGATACGAGCAGCGGCGCTGCGATCTTCACGGCAATGATGAACATGGTCGCAATGATGGAGGCAACGGACGCCAGTGCGGCATCGCCGACGAAGAGCGTGCCGATCGGAACGGCGCCGTAGCTCATATAGACCGCTTCGAGCATGAAGTGATGACCGTTCACGCTCAGGAAGATCATCAGCAGGAACCAGTAGAGGATCTCGCTGATCACCGGGAACTGCGTGCCGTGCTCGGCATCGAAGACGGTGGACATGGAGAACCCCATATCGAAACTGATCATATCACCGGCATAGCGGACGCCGGCGAAGATCACCTGCATGGCGAACCCGATGGAGAGTCCGGTCAGGACCTCTTTGAGCGCGATCAGGAACAACTCGCCGAACGACCTGTCCGAGAGCGGCGCGCCGGCCGACGTGATCGGAAAGAGCACGAATGCCATGAAGACCCCCAGACCGATCTTGACCGAACCCGGTATGGACTGATTGCTGTACATCGGCGCAGAGACGAACAGGCTCGTTGTGCGGAGAAAGAGCATCAGGAACAGCATGAATTGTTCGGTCGGGATGGTCACCGGTCACCTGTTGAGCGTCGGGATCTTCTGGAAAAGGTCCACCGTGAAGGAGGACATGACGTCGATCATCCATGGCAGTGTGAAGACGAGGATGATGCCGATCAGGATCATCTTCGGCACGAAGGTGAGTGTCACTTCCTGGATGGAGGTGGCGGCCTGGATGATGGAGATGAACAATCCGACCACGAGCGACAGCAGGAGCACCGGTGCAGCGATGAGCAGTGCGGTGAAGAACGCTTCACGGATGAGATGGACAACGAACTCTTCGGTCATAGGGATACCTCAATGGAAACTGCTGATGAGCGATGCGATCACAAGGTTCCACCCGTCCACCATGATGAAGAGCAGGATCTTGAACGGCAGCGAGACCATGCTGGGCGGGAGCATCATCATACCCATGGACATGAGCACGCTCGCCACGACCATATCGATGATGAGGAACGGGATGAACAGGATGAAACCGATCTGGAATCCCATGCGGAGTTCGCTGATGGCGAATGCCGGGATGACGACATAGATGGGCACATCGGCGCGCGTGGCGGGCTTCGGCATGCGGCTCATCTTGATGAACAACGCCAGGTCCTCCTCGCGCGTCTGGCGGAACATGAACTCGCGGAGCGGCACGACCGCTTTGTCGTACGCGGCGGTGACGGAGATCTTCTTGTTCATGTACGGCTGGACCGCTTCGGTATTGACGCGGTCCCAGACCGGCGCCATGACGAAGAAGGTGAGGAACAATGCGAGTCCGACCAGCACCTGTGCCGGCGGCATCTGCGGAGTGCCCATGGCCTGTTTCAGGAAGTGAAGGACGACGATGATACGGGTGAATGCGGTGGTCAGGATCAGGATGGCGGGAGCAAGGGAAAGGACCGTCATCATCAGCAGGATCTGCAGGGTGACGGAGATATCGTCCGGATTGGCCGCCTTCCCCACTTCGATGCTCACTTTGGGGAGCGGCATCTGCTGTGCGGGAAGGAGCGCCGCGGCAGCCAGGAGAAGGAGCAGCACGATAAGGAACCGTTTCGTCATGTGATGGTCATTGTTCCGCTTCCTTGCAGGGTGAGAGTATGTGTTATCGCGAATCCATTCGACTCATAACACCGACATTGCGTCATTGTTTTGCGGTCGGGCGTTTGGTGAAGACCGAACCGGTCTCCCGCAACCGTTTCAACAGATCCTGGGCGTTCAGAACGATCCTGTCCGGGTCCTCCGGTGCGGATCGATGCGCATCCACTTGCTGCAGCAGCGATTCATCGTTCAGTTCGGTGAACATCTGCAGTCCCTGCTCGCTGGAACCGATCAGCAACATCGTGCGGCCGACGCGGACAACATACAGGGAGCGTTTCGGCTGCAGGTTCCGCTGCGCCAGGATATCGATGACGACTGGCGAGCTGCGGACCGGAGCGCGGAGACCGAGGAACCGGTTCGCCGCGTACGCGATGCCGGCCATCAGTGCGAGCACGACCGCGAGCGAAGAGAGCATCTGAAGGACGAGGGTACCCACGTCACGCTCCGAGATTCTTCAGCCGTTCGGCCGATTCGATGAGCGAGGTGATGCGGATACCGAAGTGCTTCTCGATGACCACCACTTCCCCTTCGGCCACTTTCTTCCCGTTCACGAGGATGTCCACCGGTTCGCTGGCAAGCTTCTCCAGTTCGATGACGGAACCGCGCTGCAGCTCCAGGATGTCCTTGATGAGCATCTTGGTCCGTCCCAATTCAATGGAGACCTGCAGGGAGAGGTCGAACAGAAGGTCGATCTTCATATCCTTCTCCTTCGCCGCCGCCTGTTCCTGCGCCTGCATCTCCGCCAGCATCTGTTGTTCGATCATTTGTTCGGAATCCATGGTCCTTCTCCCTGATTAATGCACGTTGGTGTTCACCCGTTCGATCTTCACGGCAGCTTTGCCGTTGGAGACCCCGGCTTTCCCGAAGAACCGGGTGGCGCCGCCGATCTCAATAGCGGTCTCACCGTTCACGGGGATCGCGGTCCGGATGACATCGCCCGGCTGCAGCTCCGCCAGTTCCTTCACACTGAGCGTGGCGTTGCCGAGGATGACCGATACCGGCAGTGTGGTCTGTTCGATCTTCTTCGCCATCACACGGCTCCAGCCCTTCTTGGATTGGGCCATGGAGATGGCGTTCACGGATTGTGTGTTGAGCTTCGCCAGTTCATCCTCCAGCGCGAACGTGGGGAAGCAGATGTTCATCATGAATTTCTGATCGCCGATGGAGACCTCGAAGGAGACCAGCAGGATGATCTCGGAGGCGGGAGCGATCTGCACGAACTCCCCTTCCGTCTCGTACCGTTCCATCTGGAAGGTGAACGGCGCGATGGTCTTCCAGGCCTTCTGCAGGTCGGAGACCGCACGCTGGGTGATGCCGCGGATGATGGTCTGTTCGATCTGCGTGAGGAGCCGTGCGTTCTTCTCTTCTCCGACCGGACCGCCGAGCATGCGCGACACGATGGAGAGGACGAGCTGCGGGTTCAGTTCGAGCACCGCCAGTGCATCGGACTCCACGATGCGGAACACGTAGAGACAGCTCGGGCTGCCGATGGAGAGCACGAACTCGGAGTAGAAGAGCTGATCGATGGAAGCGAGCGAGATGCTGACCGTGGTCTGCAGCCGGGAGATGAGGAACGAGCTGATCGTTTCTGCGAAACTCTCATGCACCGCCTGGAGCGTGCGGAGTTGGTTCTTGGAGAGCCGGTGCGGCAGACGGAAATCGAATGTGAGCACTTCCTTGCCGCTGCGCGCACTGAAATTATTCGTCTCCGGTACGGCGACGTTCACCGACCCGCTGTTGATGCCGGCGAGAAGGCTGTCGATCTCCTGTTGTGATAGTATCTCGGCCATGGCTATTGGATGATGAACTTGCTGAAGTACACATTGCGGACCTTACCGGTCTTGAGATTGGCGTTCACTTTCTCCAGGATCTCTTTCCGCAGGGTCTCTTTGAATTGCGGGATGGTCAGCTCTTCCAAACCTTTGCTTGTCAGAACGGAATTCAGGATGTCGCGCGTCTGGATCTCTTTCTGTTCCAGTTCCGCTTTGATCTCCGCCGTCGGCACTTCGAGGCCGACCGTGGTGAGCAGGAAACGCGTACCATTGGTGCCGGCGGGATTGATGATGAGGTCCTTGATGACGAGCACCTGTGAGGCTTCTTCCTTCACTTCAGCGGCCGGTTCCGCTTCTGCGGAATGCTGCTGACCGCCGGTCATGGAAGGGGCGATGAACTTCACGAAAACGAAGTAGATCAGAACGATCTGCACGAGCACGATCGGAACACCGATCATGAGGATCTTCTTGAGTGAGAACGAATCTTTGGATTGATCCGCGGCCGGTGCTGCCGGTGCGGTTGCGGGGGCGGCTTCTTTTGCCATAGCATAGTCTCCTTGTCGGAGAGCTATTCTGCAAAGGGTATGCCATACACCCTTCACAAAAAATGGCTAAAACATTGGACTTATGGAGGATTTTGGGGTTGGGATCAAACGGCAATGCCTCACGTTGGCCAATATTAGCCAAGTGAGGAATTACCGCGGGGCAGTCCGGAAACCACCCCGAGGGACCGGGCGGCCTTATGGACCGCCCGGATCAGTTACCGCTGATTACCGTTTGAGATTCACAACTTCGTTCAGGATCTCATCGCTCGTTGTGATGACGCGGGCGTTGGACTGGAAGCCCCGCTGCGCCACGATCATCTTTGTGAACTCTTCGGGAAGGTCCACATTGGACTGTTCGAGGGAGCCTGCGACGATAGCGGAACGGGAGCCTTCACCGGCGGAGAGGATCACCGGAATGCCGGAGTTGGCCGACACATCGAAGAGACCGTCACCGGTGCGGGAAAGTCCGTTGGGGTTATTGAACTCCGCCAGCATCACCTGACCGAGGACGATGCTCTGCCCGTTGGAGAACGTGGCATTGATGAAGCCGTTGGAATCGATGTCCCACTTGGAAAGTTCGCCTGCCGTATATCCGTCCTGTGAACGGGAAGAGACCGCCATGGAACCTTTATTCTGCGTGATACCGCGGAACTCGCCCGGTTTACCGAACTGCAGATCGATCACCATATCCAGCGTACCGGTACCGGTGGTGAATTTCAGCGCGGTATCGGTATCATACGTCATCGCTTTGAAGGAACCGTTGTCATTGAAGGAGATGGTTCCGGAAGAACCGGCGGTGGCTGTTGCCGGGGGCGGCACGGTCGCCGTCCAGGTCCACTCATTCGCCGCCGCCTGCTTCGTGAAGCGGAGCGACAGTGAGATGGGATTCCCCTGCGTATCGTACACGGTCACCGTGGAATCGGAGGTGGTGCCGGTTGCAGCACTCGGATCGAGGTTGCCGGAGAACTCTGCGAGGGTCGTTGCCTTCGCCGGCGATTTACGGTCCGCATCGATACGCAGATTCTCCAGGTTCGTACCGCTGAGGATGTTGCCGAATTGATCCGCCAGTTTCCCCTGCAGGATGGCGCCGTTCTGGACCAGATTGCCGCTCGCATCCTTCTCGAACGCACCGATGCGCGTGTAGAAGTTCTTCCCGCCCTTGTTCACAACGAAGAGACCGCTGCCGGAAACGGCAAGATCGGAATCCTTGCCGGTCATTTCGATGCCGCCTTGTTTGAAGAGCATGTCCACAGAAAGGACGGATGCGCCGAGACCGATCTGAAGCGGATTCATTCCGCCGGTGGTGGTGGTGCTGCCGGAAGCGCCGCGCAGTGTCTGCGCGAACATCTCGCCGAAGGTGATGCGGCTTGCTTTGAAACCGATGGTGTTGATGTTGGCAACGTTGTTTCCGATAACGTCCATCATCAAAGTGTGATTGCGCAGACCGGTAACGCCTGCCGAAAGTGATCGTAGGAATGCCATGGTAGGACCCTCCGTAGTGGTGGTGTTGGTTGTCGTCAAATCTCTGTCGGTCGACTTGACGGAGGGGCTTCCTTGACCGTGTTTGATCACGGCCAAAGGGCCAGCCCGAGTGATTTATGTGTTACGTTCTATGTGTTCAGCCCGCAACGACGGCGCTGTCGATGTTCGTGAAAACGTTCTCTTTCATCCCTTCCCGGTCGATCGCCGTGATGACGGTCCGGTTCTTGACGTTGACGATGAATGCCATGTCCCGCAGGAATACGAGTGAATCGTTCGCTCCCTTCTGGTCCGCCCTCGTCACGGCCTGCTCCAGTTTGGAGCGGTCGGTGTCGCTCAGCTCGATGTTGCGCGATTCGAGCCTCTGCTGTGCGTGTTTCGAATATTTGAGCTGCTGAAGTTCCTGCTCCAGCACTTTGTTGAACGGAGACGATTCGGTGAGATCCACCGGCAGCCGGGCGGACGTCTGCGAGACCCCTCCGACCGGGATGAATGGTACCCGGACCCCGTTCACTATGCTTTCAGCCATCGTATCAACCTCCTCCCATTATTTCAAGGATATTCCCAAGCGCGATCTCCATTCCGTCGATGACAAAGACGGTCCCTTCTGGTTTGAACCGGACCCCGGCGATCTCTCCGAAGATGTAGGAATCGGTCGGTATCGTCGTTCCGTTCGAATCCTTCGCCTCGACCGTGAAGTGATATTCCCCTTCCGCCACATATTCCTCCTTGACGGTCGTCCCGTCCCACTCAAGGGTATTCTCTCCTTTATCGGTATCTCCGGTCATTGTCTTTACAAGATTTCCGCTGCTATCGTAAATTTTTATTGTGACGGTCTCGGCATCCTTCGGAAGTGTATATCCCATCTGCACTTCGCCGCTGCCGGTGTAACGGAAGGTATCGACGGCTGCCCGGACATTCTTCCCGATGAACGTTGCGGAGAGTCCGTTATTGATGGATTGCGCCAGGATGGCGTTGGCATCCAGACTGGCGGTCATGGAGCTGTTCAGGTTGGTCAGCTGCTCCAGAGAGCTGAACTGGGCCAATTGCGCCGCAAATTCGGTCCCTTTCATCGGATCGAGCGGGTCCTGGTGCTTCATCTGCATGACCAGCAGGTTCAGGAAATCCTGCTTGCCAAGCGTACTTTTCGGTGCTCGTGCATTCATCGAAGCGATATTGCTGACTTCAGTCGTGGTCATCGGATGCTCCTTCAGACGGTATATTCAACAGTATTGTAACCGAAATGCTTCACGGACGATTCGTCCTCCTGCGCCAGTTCGAACTCATGGCGCCCCTTCTTCCGTTCGTTCCCCTGCCGGTGTCGCGCGGATTCATCGGTCATACCGTGCTGCGCCGTGGTGACCTCGATGCGCTCCATCGTGAGTCCTTTGGCGGAGAGCGCTTCACGCAGCTGCGGGATGTTCGCTTCGATGGTCTGCTTCACCTGCGTCTGCTGCACATCCATCGATGTGCTCACTTTCCCCTCTTCCACCTGCACACGGACGGTCACTTCGCCCAGCGATTCGGGATGCATGACGATCTTCATCTGGGAATGGTGTTCGTTCACTGCAACGGCGACCCCTTTGGAGAGCTGCTCGAGCATGTTCTGCACCGTGGTGCGGTCGAACGGCTGCGTATGCACGGCAGCAGCGGGAGCCGCAACGGACTTGGACTCAGCGGGAGCCGGTGCACCGATAGCGCTGCGGTCCATCGGAACAAGCGAAGGATCCTTCTGCTGCGCTGGACGCGGAGCGGGACCCTCGGCTGGAACATTCTGCGGCTGGCTCTGCTGTGAGTTCTGCTGCGTTTCCTGCTGCGAGGCGGCGGACTTCTCCCTTCCGGCGGACGTATACACGACCTTCACTTCTTCACCTGCGATCATGTCATCCAGGAATGCGGCTGCATCGGACAGTTTCGTTCCGAAGGAACTCCGCTCCGGATCCGGCCGCTGTGACTCATTCTTTTTCTCCGAACGCAGGTTCCGCTGCGGCATCACACTGCGGGCTGCTGCTTCCGGTACCGGCTGCTGTTGATGCTGCTTCAGGTCCGGCAATTGTTCCGTCTCCGAAGTATTCGCTTTCGATCCGCCCGGCAACGGCGGAATGGGAATGCTGATGCTTTGAGGCGTCACACCATCCGATGCAGCGACCGCCGGGGACGGCTGCGGAACGGCATAACTGTTCCGCGGGATCTGTACTGTGGTGGAATACGGCGTACGGGTCGACGGTTCGTGATCGGGTGCGTGTTGTGCCTGATGGTGACTGCTCTTCCGTTCGCTCTGTTGTTCCGTTGCAGCGGTCGGCGCTGCGTGCGGAACGGTCTGTTCCTGATCCGCCGCAGATGGCACGGATGAAAGCACATTCGAACGGACGGGAGCGGCGGCTGACTGCTGAGGCAGAACAGAAGGCGGAACTGTGCTGCGCTTCCGTGTCCCTTCGGAGTGATCCTCTGTTGCGGTCATGGGAACGGCAGCGGTTCCGCTCTGCGTGAACGGTATCTGCGCTCCGATGGCGGTCTGCGACAAAACGGGAACTTCTGCGGATATTGAAAGGACCGGAGGAGCTGATCCGTTCTTCGCATCGCCTGACGGTGCGTTCAACGCCGTCAATATCTCCTTCATGGCAGCGTCCGATGCGGTTGTTTCAGCACTGCCCGATCCGCTTTCCGCGGCAAGAAGCTGTACTGCATCCGGAGCAGCTTCCAATGCGACCTTTTTCACTGCACCGGCATGGTTCTCTTCCGCGTCTGCAACGAGATAGGAGAGGAGTGCTCCGGGTTCACCGGGAAGTTTGAGCTTCAGCTGTGCATCGCATTGCTGTATGGCGGTCTGCAGCTGTTCCGTCTGTATCTGCGATATTTCCCTGCTGAGGAATGCAAGCGCACGGATGCTGTCCGCAACCCTGTCCTTGGGCGCAACCGCTTCGGCTTTTTCTTCGGGAGTGGCATTCGGGTCGTCCTGGACCGCTTTTTTGATGGTGCGGGGATCGACCGACTGACGGAAGAGCATCTGCATGAGTGCGGAGAAGAAGGAACCCTCCGCCGGAAGAGATCCGCTTTGAGGAAGTACAGCGGCGGTCTCGGAAGAGGCCAATGCTGCGGCGGGTGCTCCTTTGGAGGAGAGCATGCCCAGCAGGTTCAATTGTGTGGTCATAGGTCCTACCGAATGATACGCGCAGCCCGATCGGGATCGAAGAGCGCGAGGATCTTGGCGGCATTCCGCTTTTTGATGTGCGGAATGATCTGTTTGACCTCCTTGTCGTTCATTGTCATCAGGATCGACGATGCCGACTCCACCGACATCGCTTCGAACAATTTCGCCCTGGACTTCCAGTCGGTCGTATCCGCCTCTTCGACGAACTCGATCTTCTGCAGGGGTTTCTTCACTGCTGCCGGCTTCACGGGCGCCGGTTTCATAGGTGCGGAAACGGCCAGAACAGGAACGGAATCCTTCTTCACCGGCATACCGTGTTCGGCCATGACTGAATCCAGCATCTTTACCGCTGCTATGGAATCCGCCGCCGCTTGGTCCTGCGCCGGCACACCGGTGAACGCTGCCGGGTCCATGGAATACATCACGAACATCGCCCCGACGATGAACAGCATGGAGATGAATGAACCAATAGTGAGGATGACGGCGGTCTTCATATCTTCGTTCCGGTGTTCCGTTGACCTAATGTATCCAGCAGCGTCTGTTCCTTGGCTGCTGCTTCTTTCTGCAGCTCGGCCTGCACCCGTTCCTGAAGTTTCTCAATGACGTTCTTCGCTTTCACCCGCTCGATGAGTTCCTCCCGCTTCACCACTTCCATCCCTTCGATCTTCTGCACGGCCGTGGACTGATGCCTGATGTCCGTTGCAAGGCGATCGATGAATGCACTGTTCGCCTGGATGTCCCTGACCGTTGCGCGAGGAGTGCTGAACGAGGCGTCCATCGCCGTCGTGTGCCTGCCGTGCATGTCCGCGAGCCGATCCTTCTCGTTCTGCTTCTGCCGCTGGATCTGGGAGAGCTCGCGCGTCGTCTGCCGCTGCTGATGGTCGCGGACGGTGATGATGGTGTTCAGACGGGTCGTTTTGCTCGATGTCATATCATTCTTCCGCGGTGTTGAGCACGACCGTGCCGAGCCGTGCGATGCTTTCCTCGAGTGCGCAATGCTCGCTCTCCTTCTGCCGCAGGAATTTCCTGTACGGCTCGATGCGGCGGATGGCCTCGTCGATCTTCGGATTGCTTCCCTTCGCATAGGCGCCGATGTTGATCAGGTCCTCCGCTTCCGCATACGTTGCCATGGTATCCAGAAAACGCTGCACCACCGAGCGGTGCTCCTCTTCCGTGACGGAGGTGAAAACGCGGCTGACGCTCCCCAGCACATCCACCGCCGGATAATGTCCTCCCGCCGCAAGACGGCGGGACAGGACGATGTGTCCGTCCAGAATGGAACGGACCGTATCGGCGATAGGATCGTTCATATCGTCCCCTTCCACCAGCACGGTGTAGAGTCCGGTGATGCTCCCCTTGCCGGCCGTTCCGGCACGCTCCAGCACTTTGGGAAGCATGGCGAAGACGGACGGGGTATATCCTTTTGTCGTAGGCGGTTCGCCGATGGCGAGACCGACCTCGCGCTGCGACATGGCCAGACGGGTGATGGAATCCATCATCAGCATCACATCCATGCCGCGGTCGCGGAAATATTCTGCGATCGTGGTCGCAATGAAGACGGACTTGATGCGGATGAGCGCTGCTTTGTCGCTGGTCGCGACGATGACCACGGAGCGTTTCAATCCTTCCGGACCGAGCTCGCGTTCGATGAACTCGCCGACCTCGCGTCCGCGCTCGCCGACCAGGCAGATCACGTTCACATCGGCGCTCGTATTGCGCGCGATCATTCCCATCGTGACGCTCTTCCCGACGCCGGAGCCGGCGAAGATACCGACGCGCTGGCCTTTGCCGAGCGTGCGGAGCGCATCGATGGAACGGATGCCGGTGGCGATCGGCTTGGTGATGCGCGTGCGTTCGAGCGGATTGGGCGGTGCATTGTAAATGGAACGTTCCTCGGATGCGAGGATAGGCCCCTTGCCGTCGATCGGGTTGCCGAGTCCGTCGATGACGCGGCCGAGGAGCGCCGGACCGACACGCGCGGAGAGGGGATGTCCGGTGGAGATGATCTCGCAGCCGGGACTGATCTTCTCTGCCTCGCCGAGCACCATGGAGAGTACTTTGTTCTCACGGAAACCGACCACTTCGCAAAGCGACAGTTCCACATCCTCTTTGGATTTGACGATGCAGACATCGCCGATGGAAGCATGCGGACCGTTGGATTCGATGACCAGACCGATCACTTTCGTCACGCGGCCGTTCATCTTCAGCAGGTCCTTGCGGCGGATCAGCTGGAGATAATGGTCGCTCTTCGCCGCGAAGCTCGCCGGCGAGGGATCATGACGATATGCGGTCTGTGCGATCATACGAATTCGACAGTGTCCGGATGAGCGAAGAGGTCCACCGTCACTTCGATACGGTCGTTGGACGTGTAATAGAAATAGCGTTCCGTTTGCGGGATGGATTCGACATCGGCCGGTTCGCCGCTGTCCTTCCGGAACATGCAGAAGTCACGATGCTCCGTCCGGTCCATCGTATAATGCATCAGCGCGATGAGCACATCGAACGATACGAGCAGTTTCGTGATCGGGATGTGTCCGATCTGCAGCGCATGGCTCAGCTGGATGATGTAATCGCTCCACATCCGTCCTTTTTCGCTGCAGTCCTTGTCGATCTCGATCCGTTTGCCTATCTCCATATGGGCTCCCTGTTGAGTGATCATGAATGTTTATTGATGATATCCCTTACCTGCTCCAGCTGCGAAACGATGCGGGCATCCACGTTGCCGATGTCGCTCTCAATGGCACAGCTTCCCGGTTCCACCGAGGGATCGCCGTCGAAGACGATCTCGCGGAGTGAATCGGAGACGGATTGGATGGTCTGCTTCTTCTCATGCACATATTCAAGGTCCGCCGGGTTCACCCGGATCTTCATCCGTTCCACACCGACGATCTTCCGGATGCCGTCCTTCATGATGGACAGGAGGATCTCCTTGTCCTGCGCCACTTCACGGCGGATGATCTGTTCCGCCACGCCGAGCGCGAAGCGGAAGAGGGCCTGTTCGGTGGCGGCGGACTGGTGGACGAGCACGCGCTGGATGGAATCCATGAGTGCGTTCACCTTCTGCGCCTCTTCCTCCATCCGCACGGAATACTGTTCCTGCAGCAACGCGGTAGTGCGACGGCTTCCTTCTTCGATGCCGCGTTCGTATGCTTCCCGTTCCCGCTCTTCGCTCACCATACCGAGCGGCACCATCACCTCGTCGGACCGCTGTTCCGCTTTCAGCACGGCGCTGCGTCCGGCTGCTGCGGCGGCGTATGCGCCTTGATCCACGCGCATCCGGCGCTGAGAGCGGGGAAGACGGATGATCTCACACGACGACATCTTCCACCCCTCTTCCGGCCACGATGATCTCGTTGTTCTCTTCGAGCTGTTTCACGATGAGCACGATGCGGGTCTGCGCTGCTTCCACTTCCTTCAGCCGCACGGGACCCATGAACTGTAACTCCTCCTTGAGCATCTCCTGCGCACGCTCGGACATGTTCTTGAGGATCTTATCCTTGAGCTGTTCGTCCGCAACTTTCATGGAGAGCGCCAGGTCCTTCTTGTCCACCTCGCGCAGGATGCGCTGGATGGAACGATCGTCCACATACAGCAGGTCCTCAAAGAGGAACATGAGCCGTTTGATCTCGGTGGCGAGCGTACCGTCCTTGTGCTCAATGAACTCCAGGATCGTCTTGGCAGTGACGGTGTTGATCTTATTGAGAACGTTGGCAACGGATTTTGTCCCGCCGAGCGAGCTCATATTCTGGCTGATCTCTGCCTCGGCAACATTCGTCAGCACCTCTTCGATCTCGCCGACCAGTGCCGGGGAGACCTTGCCGAGGGTGGCCATGCGCATCACCACTTCATTGCGGAGTTCGTCGTTCAGTTCGTTGAGGACCTTGGCGGTCTGGTCCATGGTAAGGTTTGAGAGCACCAGCGCGATGGTCTGCGGATGTTCTTTGTGGAGGAAACTGGCGAGTTGCTGTGCATCGGCCTTCTTCAGCATGCCGAAGCCGGTGATGTTGGTCATGGATTTCACTTTGTCCATGACATCCTTCGCTTTGGAGGGACCGAGGGAGCTCTCCAGAAGTTTGCGCGCCTGTTCGATACCCCCCTGGATCATGTACTCCTGAGCTTTGATGAGATTGTGGAACTCGTCGTTGACCTCGTCCAGCTGGTTGGAATGTGCGCCGCGCATGTTGGTGATCTCTACGGTGAGGCTTTCGATCTCCTCCTGACTGAGTCCGCGCATCATCTTGGTGGCCGTCTCAACGTCCAGGGACATCATCAGGATGGCGGCCTTCTGCTTATTGGTCAATACGCGGTGCTGCAATGAATCGGTTTTCACGTGTCCGTCCTTATACTTCTTCCGAGAGCCACACTTTGATGAGCCGCGACGCTTCGTCCGGCTGTTTCTTGATATAGTCCTGTATCTGCACCCGTCGTTCCGCTTTCAGCGCCACTTCGATCGGCACTTCGGATTCCATCGGCGGCAGATGCACCTTCTTGCTCTCCGGCGAATGGTGCTCCAGCTCGCCTGCTATGCGGGTCCCCCAGGTGACGTTCCCCGGCTCTTCGATGCGGTACTTCAGCCGGTTGAGCAGCGACCGGATGATGACGATGGCGCCGATCATGGCGGCGATGAGCACCACCTTGAGCGCGATATCGTTCCATTCCTGCGGTATCTGTTCCTCCTGCACCAGGAGCTGTTCGTTCATGGTGTCGAACGGCATGTTCACCACGGAGATATCGTCATTCCGCTTCGGGTCGAACCCGACGGAACGTTTCACGATCTCCGTGATCTGCTGCATCTCCTCGGGTGTGCGGGAACGGTATTCGGTGGACTTCACTCCCTCTGTCTCTTTCGCGACCGCTTTGTCATTGATGACGGTGGCAACGGAGAGGCGTTTGATGTTGCCGACATTCTCCACGATGTGCTCCACCGTCTTACTGATCTCATAGTTCGTCACGGCATTGGTGCGTGTGGAGGGAGGGATGGAATCGCGGATGACGGTCTTCTCTTCGGTGGATTGTTCGCTCCGCACGACGGGATTCTCGCCGTCGTACTGTTCCATGTTCTTCTCCACCTGCCGGAAATCGAGTTCGGCGTTCACCTGCACGAACGAATTCCCCATGCCGAGCGTACCGTCCATCATCTTCTGCGCTTTGTCCGCCAGATAGTTCTCCACCTTCTGCTGCAGTTCGTACTGCGTGGAGGTGAGTGCGGCGAGCGAGTTGGATTTGTTCGTTTCGGAAAGGACGTTGCCGCGGGTATCGAGGATGGTAACGTTCGACGCGTCCATCCCTTCCACACTGCTCGCCACTAAATGCGCAATGCCCTGGGATTCGCCTTTCTTCAGCGGACGGCCTGAGCGGAGCTTCAGAACGACCGATGCCGTCGGGGATATCTCATCCTCTTTGAACAAAGCGCGTTCCGGCGTGACGATGTGGACGCGGACCCCTTCCACTTCGTTCAGGTTCAGGATGGTGCGGGCCAGTTCCCCTTCCAATGCACGGCGGTAGTTCACTTTCTGCACGAAATCGGAGATGCCGAGATTGGTGCGGTCGAAGATCTCATACCCGATGATGCTGGAATTCGGCAGGCCGGCGGACGCCATGTCCAGACGGAGCTCGTACAACTGTTCTTTCGGGACGAGGATGGTCTTGCCGTCGTCGTCCAACGTGAACGGAATGGTCTTTTCCTTGAGGATCTGGACGATCTTGGACGCATCCTGCTGGTTCAGATTGGAGAAGAGGACGCCGTAGGAGGGTTTGCTGACAACGCTGACCAATGCCATCACGCCGATGAAGGCGGCCACGGTCACGACACCGATGAGGGTCTTCTGCTTGCCGGTGAGATGGTTGAAGAACTCCGATAATTGATTCATAGACTACCCGCCCGCATTACACTTGTGTTCTCATGATCTCTCGGTACATGTCCACCGTCTTGTTCCTGATCTCCATGAGCAGATCGAAACTGGTGCGCGCTTTCTCCACGGCGATCATCACTTCGTGCAGGTCCTGCGCTTCGCCGGTGACGAGCGATTCCACCGCTTTGCTCGCTTCGGACTGCAGACTGTTCACATCGCCGATGGCTTTGTTCAGCATGGCGCCGAACGAATCGTTCGTCTGCTGCAGCGCTTTGTCCAGCGCTTTCGTGTTGACCGTCTGCTCCACATTGGGAAGGAGCGTCAATGCCTGACTGACCTTCATGGCTAACCTTTGGCGTCGATAAGTGAACCCAGCTGCACGGGCTTCTTCATCCCGGCGGGAGAATATCCGGAGTAGGACTGGATGGCGTCGGACGACTTCGGGAACATGGAAGCGAAGAACCGCTTCTCTTCACCGGTCACGACGGACGCGGTCTCCGGGGCCGCGGCATCATTCACCACCATGGCAACATCCGCCCATGCCTGTTCCTTGGGGGACTGTTCGGACCGTTTGATGACGGAGGAGGGACGGTTGGGTATCTGCGCCGCCCGGTTGATCTCGGTATTGATATTCAGGGACATAGGTCAGATCTCCAGACTGTCTTTGGCCATGGTCTTCGCGGCGTTGATCGCCGTGACATTCGCTTCGTAGGAACGGGTGGCGGAGATCATATCCACCATCTCGTTCACCACGTTCACATTGGGCATCATCACATACCCTTCCTCGTTCGCATCGGGATGGCTCGGATCGTACACCATCTTGAACGGTGATTCGTCCTCGGTCTCTTCAGCGGAGACACCGGACGTGGGGGCTCCGGCACCGCGCGAACCGACGGACGCGGCACCGATGTGGTTCTGGTCCGTGGTAAGCATGTTATAAGTTTCGGTCTTCAGAACGCCGCCGAACGCACCCGCGTCCTTCTCGCTCATCAACACGACCTTGCGGGTGTAGGGACCTCCGTCCTCCGTCCTGGTGGTTTCTGCATTCGCGATGTTGGAAGCGATCGCGTTCATTTTTTTGCGCTGTGCGCTCAATCCGTGAGCACTGATATTCAATCCATTGAAGAATTGATCAATCCTCATGCCTGTCCTCTAATGCTTTTTTGAATGCCCCGGAACGAATCGCCGAGGAGTTTGGAAACATACTTGAAACGGATCTGGTTCTTGGCCATCTCTGCCATTTCCATATCGATGTCCACATCGTTGATGCCGCTCTTCTTCTCTTCCTCGCTGAACCGATCGGAGGTGGCATCCACGACGCTGGCGCTGCCGGTGGAGGTACCGGCGGATGACAGTTCGATATGCCGGCGGTTGGTGACCGTGCTGCCGATGGAGGTCTTCGCCATCTCCTTATTGAGGGTGCTCTCGAACTCGACCGCTTTCGCTTTGTAACCCGGCGTTCCGATGTTCGCCACGTTGGATGAGATCACTTTATGCCGCAGCGAGTACGCATTCAATGCCTGAGAGAGAAGCGGGATCTTTGTTTGATCGAACATGCTCATGGCCGGCTCCTATATCCCGATGGGAGAATCGTTGATCTCGTCGAACTCTATGACAGCGGGGTGTTCCAGACGGGAGTGCATCGCCGCGATCAGACCGATGATGCCGGCCACAACGACTGCGCTGATCGTCAATGTTTCCAGTGTCATTTTTCCGCTCATGGTATCCTCACGTTTACTGATACTATCTGCAATCGGAGTGCCAAAAACAGAAATGCGGTTTATTGCCGGATTTTGCGGGAAATGGGGTATTGCCGGGGAGGGAAATGGCGAATATTCGCCACTTGATTATTTTTCAATCCGCGTCGTAGTCAAAACGGACCGTTTTGGAACATCCGCATCGGCAGACGAACTCGATACTGTCGATATCCTCTCCGTTGCGGTGAATGACCACCTTCGGTTCCGGTTTGGCGGAATCCGAATGCAGTTCATCGAACCGGACCGACTGGAACTGACGGTTCCGAAGGATGTTGCCGGCCGCAGAAGAGACGACGCTCTTCTGCGGCGGCATATCGGAGAGAGCGGTGAAGGAACTATTGGTGGACTGCTCTTGCGGATTCATAGGATCGTCCTGTGGTCACCTGGTACAATGTTGCCGCGATCTCATCCAGCGGCAGAACGGCATCGGCGATACCATCATCCACCACGGCTTTGGGCATACCGTACACAACGCATGAGTCCTCGTTCTGTGCAACGACATATCCCCCTTTCTTCTTCAACAGACGAAGTCCTTCCAGTCCATCCTTCCCCATTCCGGTCATGATCACTCCGAGGAGCGGGCCGCTGTAGGATTCCACTGCCGACGTCATCATGATGTCCGCGCACGGACGGTAGAGCGTATTGGAAGGAAGTTCGGAGATCTGGGCGACCATCTCGCTGCCGTTCTTCCGGAAGGTGAGATGTTTCCCGCCGGGAGCGATCAACGCCAGGCCGCGCTGCATCACATCACCCTGCTCTGCCTCTTTCACCGTGATGTTCGCCAGGGAGTTGATCCGTTCCGCCAGGGAATGCGTGAACCGCGGAGGCATGTGCTGCACGATAGCGATGCCGAGCGGGAAATTCTCCGGGAGCTGCGGGAGCATCTGCAGCAGCGCGAACGGTCCGCCGGTGGAGATCCCCAGTACCATCGCCTGGAAATCGCGGCGGGAAGGGCTCTTCACTGAACGGACGATGCCGGCCGGCGGTTTGGGTGCTGCGGTAGTGGCAGGAGCGGAAGAGCCGGGAGCACGGTGCAGTGTTTTGAACCGGCTGCGGAAGAGCGGTGTATTGGCGATACTCCGCACCTTGTCGATCAGTTCCGCTTTCTTGGTCGTGATGTTCACGTTCACATACGACATATCCTTCGGGATAAAATCGACCGCACCCAGGTTGAGCGCCTCCATGGTCGAATCTGCCCCTTCGGTCGTGAGCGAACTGAACATCAGCACCGGCAGCGGCATCTCCTTCATGATGACCTTCAGCGCATCGAGACCGTTCATGCCGGGCATCTCGATGTCCATGGTGGCCACATGCGGATGGTGCTTGCGTATCATCTCGATCCCTTCCCGGCCGTCCCGTGCTACGGCAACGACCTTGATACCGGGATCCGATTCGAGCATCATGGAGATCGATTTCCGCATGAATGCGGAGTCATCGATGACCACAACGGTGATGGGATTGTTAAGCACTGTAGTCCTTTACGATTTCTTCATAGGAATACCGGGAAACGACCCGCTTCTTTACCATGGCCATGAACTGACCGACATCCAGAATCATGATCACCTTGCCGTCTCCCAGAATGGTGGAACCGGCGATACCGTCGATTGTACCCAGATAATCACCCAGTGATTTGATGACGACCTCGCGCTGACCCACGAGCGAATCGACGATGATGCCGAGACGCTCTTCCGCCAGACCGACCACAACAATGTAGAGCCAGTCGGAACGCTGCACCTGAGAGTCGACGGAGAAGATCTGGGCGAGGCGTGCGAGGGAGAGGACGGAATCACGCAGGGTGATCACTTCGAATCCGTTCACGGTCTTGATATCCTCTTTGCGGACGCGGACAACTTCCAGGACGGAATTGAGCGGTACGGCGAACGCTTCGCCGTGTGACTGCACGAGCAATCCCTGAATGATGGCAAGGGTCAGCGGCAGTTTGATGACGATGGTGCTTCCCTGACCGGTCTCGGATTCGATGTCCACGATCCCTTTCAGCTTGGTGATGTTGGTCTTCACCACATCCATGCCCACACCGCGGCCGGAGACCGCTGAGACCTTCTCTGCCGTACTGAAACCGGGGGCGAAGATCAGGTTCAGGATCTCCCGCTTGCTCATATCCTCTGCCTGTGCCTGAGTAATGACCCCTTTTTCGACCGCTTTAGCCTTGATCTTGTCCGGATCGATCCCTTTTCCGTCATCAGCAATGGAGATGACAATATGGTTCCCTTCGTGGTCCGCCTTCACGATGATCTTCCCTTTGGCGGCCTTCCCTTTCTTCACACGTTCCTCCGGCATCTCCACACCATGGTCCGCAGCATTGCGGAGGATGTGCACCAGCGGATCGTTGATCTCTTCGATGATGGTCTTGTCCAGTTCGGTCTCTTCGCCGAACATCTCGAGTTCGATATCCTTCCCTAATTCGCGGGAGAGGTCCCGCACCAATCGCGGGAGTTTGTTGAAGACCTTGGCGATCTGCACCATGCGTGTCTTCATCACGGCCATCTGCAATTCCGTGGTGATCAGATCGACCTGAGAGCTGGTATCCGCAAGGTCCTTCACCAGCGGGTTTCCCTCCATGGTCTCGTTCATTTTAAAATTGATCTGGGAGAGACGGTTGCGGCCCAGCACGAGTTCACCGACAAGGTTCATCAGTTCATCGAGCCGCTGCACATCCACACGGATGGTCGATTCGGTGATCTTGGTCGGTGCGGGATGCGCGGGCCCGTCGGGATGTTTCTGCCGATCCTTCCCGTCGGAGGAATCATTCTCTTGCACGGCCGCAAGGTCCGTTTCTTTCACGGCCGTCACGGCACTGCTCACGGTGTGGACCGGAACGGATGCCGGAGCGGCAGGTACCGGTTCGGCTTCGGCGCCGGCATCGGTCGTGATCACCACCAGCCGGGCGATGATCTCTTCCAGCGACATCGGTTCCGTGTTCCGCGACTCCACGCGGGCCAGGAGTTCCTTCAGCACATCGAACGCATCGAACATCACATCCATCCGGTGACGGGTCACTTCCAGCTCCCCTTTCCGGATCTTATTCAGCACATCCTCGAAGACGTGCGCCAGTTCGGTCATCTGGTCCAGGCCCAGGAAGCCGGAGGTCCCTTTCACCGTATGGACCGCACGGAAAATGCGATTGTGCAGTTCCTTATCCGTCGGACTCTTCTCCAGAAGGAGAAGGTCCGGTCCGAGCTTCTCGTAGATCTCATTGGTCTCAACGATGAAACTCTCCAGAAGCTCGGCCATCTCTCCGTCGAACTGTGAAAACGATTGGGAACTCATAGCGGTACCTTCCGGTGCTTAATGATTGTTGGTCACCATGGCTTGCTGTGCGAACTGCGCAATGATGTCATCGGCGTCCGACTGCCGCGATTCGTCCTTGGTGTACGTTGCCTCATCGTCGAACGGTTTCTTGATCGGCACGACCGGCACATCCTCATCGACCTTCCCTTCGTACTGGCCGACCACGTGCGACAGCTGCATGCGAACCGATTCGATCTGGTGCCGGACGCTCTCGATCTGCTGGGAGGTGATGTCCTGCACCTGTAACGCCATAGCGATGTTCATGGAGACCGAGGAGATCTCCATCAGGTCCGCACGGCTCTGTGTGAGCGCTGCGACCGGCTGGGCAAGGTCCGTCAGGATGCCCCATTCCGGCGCATCCACGATGGCGCGGCGAAGTTCCGACGGGAATCCGGAGACGAGCACATTCAGTACGGCGGCGGCCTCCTGCTTCTTTGCAAGATCGTTCTCTGCCGCCTGCAGTGACGACTGCACCAGGTCGATGCGGCGGCTGATGTCATCCAGCAGATTCAGGATCTCCATGGTCGCGCTTTCGGTAGCCTGCGTGACGGTGGAGAGCTGCTCCGTGGCTTTCGGGATCTTGCTGGAGGAGTTCTCCACGGCGTTCTTGATGTTGTCCAACACCGGCATCAGTGCGCGGAGCATGGTAAGCAATTGACGCATCCCGGTCTTTCCGGCATCGACGTTCATGGCAAGGGCTTCGAACTCGGTTTGAGCGTTCATAATGGTTCAGGCTAAGGTGAATGGATTCATGCCTTTTCGACCGGCACGACTTTCAGGATCTGGTCGATCTTCTCCTTCAGCGCCTGCGGCGTGAAGGGTTTGATGATGTAGTTGTTCACCCGCGCCTGCATCGCTTCCAGCACATCCGCTTTATTGCCGCGGGTGGTCACCATCAGGATGGGCATGTCCATATGGGCACCGCCGGAACGGACGAGCTTCACCAGTTCCAGACCGTTCATCTCCGGCATGTTCCAGTCCGAGATGAGGAAATCGGCCCCTTCCGCCTGCAGTTTGGTGAATGCTTCTTTGCCGTCTCCGGCCTCGATCACCGAGTCATATCCGATCGATTTGAGTGCGTT
>JAVBYA010000236.1 GCA_030824295.1 Bacteroidota bacterium | reverse complement strand
CCTGAAGGAACAGCTCGTGAAGCCGTCCAAAATGGAACTGTTCGTGATCAACACGGACGGCACCGGCAAACGGCAATTGACGCACAACGGCGCAGCGAACTTCGCTCCCTTCTTCACACCGGACGGCAAGAAGATCCTCTTCTCCAGCAATGTGAACGACCCGACCGGATATGATTTCGATCTCTTCCTGGTCGATCTCGAAGGAAAGAACCTCGAACAGGTGACCTACTCCAAAGGGTTCGACGGATTCCCGATGTTCTCGCGGGACGGCAAGAAACTGGTGTTCGTCTCCAGCCGCAACGCAAAAGCAAAGCATGAATTCAATATCTTCCTTGCGGATTGGGTCGAGGACCCGACGCTCGGACATCTGCAGAACCATGTGAACTACCTGGCATCGGATGCGCTCGAAGGTCGCGGCACCGGTGAGGCAGGGAACCAGAAAGCGGCCGAATACATCGCCGAACAGTTCAAAGCGATCGGTCTCGAACCGGCCGGCGAGAACGGCACCTACTTCCAGGAATTCGAAGTGGTGAAGAGTCTCGAAGCGGGTGCGACGAATGCACTCTCCTTCGCTGTCGGTAAGAAGAAAGCAACCTCCTTCGTCTCCGGTAAGGATTTCGCACCGGTCGGATTCTCCGCCAACGCGACGGTCACCGGCAACGCGGTGTTCGTCGGATACGGTATGACGGTCGATTCAACGTATGATGATTATGCCGGCGTGAATGTGAATGACAAAGTGGTGATCGCCATGCGGTATTCCCCGGACGGCGACAATCCCCACTCCAAATACACCAAACAGTCCGCTCTCCGTTACAAAGCGATGAACGCTCGCGAGAAAGGTGCCAAAGCACTGCTGCTGGTCACCTCCGCTGCCGACGATTCAGCCGATGCGCTGCTGAAATTGAAATACGATAACTCCTACAGCGACGCCGGCATTCCGGTCATCTCCGTGAGCCGCGCTGTTGTGAACGAGCTGCTGAAATCAGCCAAGACAAATGTTGACTCGCTCCGCGCAAAGATCGTCCGGAGCAGCAAACCAGCCTCGGTGGAACTGAAACCGGTCACGGTGTTCTTGACTGCGGAAGTGAAGCAGATCAAGAAGAAGACCTCCAATGTGATCGGACTGTTGAAAGTGAACGATGCGAACGAACATCTCGTGATGGGCGCACATTATGACCACCTCGGCTACGGCGGTCCCGGCTCCGGTTCGCTGGCACCGGATAAGAACGAGATCCACAACGGCGCGGATGACAATGCATCCGGTACGGCGACCGTGATCGAGATGGCACGCCGCATGAGCGAATACAAGAAGATCCTGAAACGGAATGTGTTGGTAATGGCATATTCCGGCGAAGAGATGGGTCTGCTCGGTTCCGCACACTACACCAAACATCCCACCCTCCCGCTGGCGGATGCGGTGACGATGTTCAATTTTGATATGGTCGGACGGATGAAAGAGAATACATTCACAGTCCAGGGCACCGGAACATCGACCAATTGGGAATCGATGCTCAAACGGCACAATGCCGATTCCACCTTCCATCTGAAGTTCGTGAAGGACGGTTACGGACCGAGCGATCATTCCTCCTTCTACGGTGCCAATGTTCCGGTCCTCTTCTTCTTTACCGGACTGCATGATGATTACCACCGTCCGAGCGATGATGCGGATAAGATCAACATCGAAGGAATGAACGGTCTGGTCGGCTACGCAACGAAACTGGCAGTGGAGATCGACACCACCGCAGCGCGTCCCGATTACATCAAAACGCAGTCCCAGGAACAAGGCGCGTCGCGTCAAGGATTCCGCGTGTATGTCGGGACCATCCCGGATTATTCCGAGGATGCGAACGGTATGATGCTGGCGGGCGTCCGCGAGAACAGTCCTGCCGCCAAGGCCGGTCTTCTCAAAGGGGACGTGCTGATCAAGTTCGGCAAGCACGACATCAAGAACGTCTACGATTACACCTATGCCCTGCAGGAATACAAACCGGGCGATGTGATCGAAGTGACGGTGATGCGGAACAAGACGGAGAAGATCACCTCCAAAATGACGCTGGAGAAGAGGAACTGACCTCTTCCCTGCTCCAATAATAAAAAAGCCGCGCAGAGTCTGCGCGGCTTTTTTTATATACCTTGCGAAGGTTGGGAAATACCCCGGTAGTGGTTTGCATACCCAGGGATGAATCCCGGGGCAACGGATTAAATACCTTGCGAAGGTTGAGGGCATTGTTTAGAGGACAACCTTCGCAAGGTTTCGGAATGGAACAATAAAATGGGTTAAAACCCATTCTCATTTTTTTTTGTTTTAAGGCAACGGCGATTTACCCCGGGATAAATCCCGGGGCTAAGGGTGATCCGGGGCTATGTTGGATAACCTTCGCAAGGTTTCGGAATGGAACAATAAAATGGGTTAAAACCCATTTTCATTTTTTTGTTTTGAGGCAACGGCGATTTACCCCGGGATAAATCCCGGGGCTAATGGATCGGGGCGGCGGGTTCAATACCTTGCGAAGGTTGACAATGTACTAACGAAAAACCTTCGCAAGGTTTCATTCCTGTCATCCCCGCGGATTTTTAGCGGGGATCCATTATCGTTATTTTTTCGAGGTCCCCGCATTAATCGGGAAATAAACCCGGTAGTGGTTTGCATACCCCGGGATGAATCCCGGGGCTAAGGGATTGGGGCGGCGTAACTATAACCTTGCGATGGTTGAGAATGTTGTAACGGACAAATCTTGTTGTGTTTCAAACAGTCACGCTGAGCGACGTCCCGACCATGCTTCGTCTCGTCCAATAAATTGGACTCGCTCAGCATGACTGTCGGGACGGAGTCGAAGCGT
>JAVBYA010000107.1 GCA_030824295.1 Bacteroidota bacterium | reverse complement strand
GTGGTGCGCGCTCCCGGTGTTCCGACCAGTCCAAGATCGTACCCGCTGATCTCGCCGGTGCCGATGTACATCTCGTTCGGGTTGAGCGGATTGATGGCGATAGTGCTCACCGACAGCACGTTGAATCCGGTGTTCACATAATCCCACGCATCGGCTCCTGCGCCGCCGGTCCGTGAACGCCAGAGTCCGCCGCTGGCACTTCCCGCCCAGAGCACATTCGCACTGTCCGGATCGAGCGCGAGCGCCAGCACCCGTCCGCCGATATTGTCCGGACCGATCGATTCCCACGGCTCCTCAGCGGTGCGTTTCTGCAGCGCCATGGAGCGGCGCGTCTTCTCATACGCTTTCCCGAGTCCGTCCGGCTGGATGATATTCCCCGGCATCGCCCGCTGATCGTACCACCAGTCGAACGCGAGCAGTCCTTTGCGGTTCTTCTTGACCGGCACATCTTCTCTGACGAAGAGATACCATGAGGTACCAAGCATCAGAACGAGCGAAGCAGTAACGATGAACTTTTTCATTTGGTTATCCGGAGGATGAATGGAAGGAAATCTTTAAAATGTACTCAAAATCGGATTGAAAGGAATGCGCGAAATCACTCCTCGGACGGCTTCGGCGTCAAGCGGGTGAAGACCGGAACCAGGATATGATAGAGCACGAATCCCAGCGGGGGGACCATAATGGCCCAGGCGATCATCCCGCGCACGTTCGTCCACCAGAGCGAACCGATCGCTCCGAGGGGATCCTCCTGCAGCATGGAGAAGATAATGGAGAGATCGAGAGGGATCGGTTCAACGCCGAAGAGGAATTCCCCTGCCCGTATGAACGGGATGAAGAGTCCCAGCTGCAGCGGATAGGCGAAGTAATTGATCAGCTGGATGGCCGGCATGTTCAGCCGGAGCAGCAGTGCAGCCCCGGTGCAGAGCAGCGTTGTCGCACCGAGCATCGGGAAGATACCGAGCACGAGTCCCAGCGCAACACACAGCGCCAGTTTCTGCGGAGAGAGTCCCTGTTTCAGGAAATTGATGAGCGGCGTGACGAGCGTCCGGTCGAAGAACGCACTGACGGCACTGAAGGAGGGGATCTTTTTATCGTTCGGCATCAGAATGAGGAACAGTCCAGCGGTGGAAAGAGTTCAGTGGCAACGTTACCGGACGAGCAGGAGCGTTCCGGCAACGATGATGAAGAATCCTGCAATGTCCAGGACGAATCCATACGCGATCATTTTATTGAGCGGAACATAACCGGAACTATAGACAATGGCGTTCGTCGGCGTGGAGATCGGCAGCATGAAACCGAGCGATGAGGCCATCGTTGCCGCCACCGCTGCCTGAATGCCGGTGTTCTGGGCAAGTACGATCACCAGCGGTACGATCATGTTCGCGGACGAGACGTTCGAGGTCAACTCACTGGTGAGCGTGGCCATGAACGACGTCGCCGCGATGAGTCCCCATCCGTCCGCAGGGATGATGCCGATCAATTGACTTCCGAGCGTCTCCGCCAATCTTGTTTCGAAGACGATATGACCGAGCGTGATACCGCCGCCGTACAGCGCCAGTACGCCCCAGTCGATCTGCACCGCATGCGCCATAGTGATGACGTATTCCTTCTTCTCCCCCGGTTCATTCCTGGATGGCAGGAAGAAGAGCAGCACAGCACCGAGCAGCGCCGCGACGCTTTCCGGTACTTGCTTCACATAGGCGGTCGTGACAGGATGCCGGTCCCCCAGCGTCAGCGCCAACAGTCCCGGAAGGATCCACAGGATGACGGTGACCCCGAAGGCAATGAGAGTGTTCCGTTCTGCCAGGGTCATCGGTCCGAGCTTCTCCCGTTCGTGCGCGAGCAGTTCGGAGAGACCGTCGATCCGTTTCTTGCCGATGCCGGTGAGCAGATCGAGATAAAAGAAGAGGAACAGGAACATCACCACCACGATCGGAACGGCGAAGGTCATCCACTCGAAGAACTGGATGTGCCGTCCCAGCTGCCGTTCGATGAAGCCGAGACCGATCAGGTTCGTCGGGGTGCCGACCGGCGTGGCGAGTCCGCCGATGGAGGAGGCGAAGGCGCACATCAGCATCATGCCGGTGGCGTACCGCTCGCGGTCACGGTTCCCCTCCTTAGTATAGAGCATGGAGACAATGGCGAGGCCGATCGGGAACATCATGGCGGTCGTTGCCGTATTGGAGATCCACATGGAGATGATGCAGCAGACCGCGCCGTATGCAAACATGATGCGGCTGGGATTCCCGGAAACGAAGCGCGAATCGAGGACGGTGTAGGCGAACCGCTTGTCGAGTCCATGCATCTGGATGGCCCGCGCCAGCACGAACGCACCAAGGAAGAGGAACATCACCGGATCGGCGAACGGAGCGAACGCCTTCTGTGCCGTGGTGATGCCAAGAAGGATGAGCATCACCGGCACAAGGAGACCGGTAATATAGAGAGGGAATGCTTCCGTCAGCCACAGAACAACGATGAATCCCACCAGCGCCGCCAATGCCTGCGTCTGCTCAGTGAGTCCCTGGACAGGAAATGAATAGACTGCAAGGAAGACAATCGGCGCAATGACCAGTCCGGAACGCCGGCGCAGCACTTCGAATCGTTCTTCGATACGGGAAATCGTCTCTTTCATGCGAAAATGTAAGAAACAAACCGGTGCATTCCAAACGGCGGAAACGGGATCACCCCTGTTTTTGGGAAGAATTATTCACCCTTTCTTTGCACTGATGAGTTAGGTATATTTTCTAAAGTCTTTGTCATCACCGCTATTGGACGAACCATTATGAGCACCGAATCGACCGATGCATCTTCCCTTTCACCGCTCGCGCGGTGGACGGAAGC
>JAVBYA010000319.1 GCA_030824295.1 Bacteroidota bacterium | reverse complement strand
CATTTTTTCATTTCTTTGCGTGAGCGCTTTTTCATATCTGCGGGTTCGTTCTTTTGAATTCCTTCTTGCTCATCGACGTGCGCTATTGAATGCTCTTATTTCCTCTTTCTGCGTTATTCTGCGAAATCCGCGGGATAGCTCTATTGATTTTTCTCTCGCGCATCGACTTGCTCAATTGTGAAATTTGTAATCTTGTAATTTGATAATTGCTTTTCCCCTTTTCCTTCTGCGCTATTCTGCGTTATCTGCGGGAGGCTTTTTGGCATTTTCTCCTGCGCATTGTGAAATTTGACAATTGCCCTTCACTCTTGACCCGGTGGTTGATCATTGTTCATTGATAATTGTAAGAGATTCCCTTTACATTGCCGCTGAACACTTCCCCCCATCTGTGCAATATTGAACAGTAATTTCCCTTTCCTTTACATTCCATTTTCATAAAACTGGCGTTTCCTGCGTTATTTCGGCGTACGTATATGCGGGATACTTTGAAAAGATTCGGCATGTACATTGTTTTACCATTCTATATAATAGTAGAATTGGGGGCTCGCATGTCTTACACGATCAATGACGAACGGAACGGCAGTAAAGAGACCGAAGAACGCCGACGCTGGAATATCATCCTTGCCGGCGGGAACGGGAATCGGCTGAGCGAATTCACCAAACAATTCTACGATCACGATCGGCCCAAACAGTACTGCGCATTCGTCGGCACACGCTCCATGCTGCAGCATACGTACGACCGTACCGCGATGATGAGCGACCCCAAACGGATCATCACCGTGGTGAGCGGTAAACATCTTCCTTTCGTCCGCGAGCAATTGCGCGGCGATGCCGGACGCTCCGTACTCGTGCAGCCGTACTGCCGAGAGACCGCGGCGTCCATCCTCCTCGGACTCTCAACGATCCACCATCAGGACCCTTCGTCCGTCAC
Source organism: Bacteroidota bacterium (assembly GCA_030824295.1). GTDB lineage: Bacteria > Bacteroidota > Ignavibacteria > UBA10030 > UBA8401 > UBA8401. The sequence continues at coordinate 1,915 of JAVBYA010000319.1, read as the reverse complement.
CGCCATCTTCCCTTCCGACCATTTCATTCTGGATGAGTGGAAATTCGCAACATACGTCCGTTCCGCAACGGAATACACGGAACAGCATCCCGAAAAGATCGTGCTGCTCGGCGTCCGGCCGGACCGTGAGGACCACGGATACGGCTGGATCGAACTGGGTGAACGGGATGCCACTGCAGAACAGCATGCCGTATACGGCGTCCGCTCCTTCACCGAGAAACCGGTCCGCGGAACAACGGGCGAATATCTCTGGAACACGTTCGTCATCATCGGCCGGACCGGCACACTGATGCAGACCATCCACCGCTGCGTGCCGGACCTGCATACCGCCTTCGACCGCTACCGCCGCGTGCACGGCCGACAGGAAAGCTGGCACGCCCTGAATGCGCTCTACGAACGGATCCCCGCCGTCAATTTCTCCTCCGCTGTTCTGGAAAAGGTCCCTTCGCGTCTGTGCGTGATGGACATTACCGATGTGACATGGAATGACTGGGGTGAAGCACACCGCATCCACGAGGATGTCTTCCGGTACGACCTGCAGTTGAACGACGCTGCCGTGCCGGTCCCGGTGGAAACCAATTCGTTCTGAACGGACAATCGGCGATGCTCTCACGGAAGTACAGCGCATACTACCATACCATGACGGACGGAACGGTGAAGCAGACCAATCCGTTCAACGGTACCGAGGTCTGGTCCATCCCCGGCCGCGGCAGTAAACCGCTCACCAACGGCATTCCCGTCACCGCCAAACGGATCACCGGCGGCACCGCAGAACATTCCTGCATCTTCTGTCAGCACCAGTACACCCGCATCGCACCGGAGAAGAGCCGGCTCGTCCGCTCCGGCAGCCGCCACGAGATCCTCTATTATCTGATGCCGGACCAGATCGAAGAACAGCAGGCGGAATTCCGCCGCGTGGGGAATATGTTCGAGATCGTCACGACTGATTACTGGAAGAAGAATTACAAGTACGAGCATCCGTCCACCGTGGACCAGTGGCGCACGTCGTATCTGAAACATCCCACCGGACTCCCCCATATCCAGTCCATCGCCATGTACAAACTGATGCAGGGCGGCATGACCGAGGAGCAGGCGGAGAGCGTCCTGCGGAGCGGACGGAGCAATGTGTTCGACGGTTTCTTCAGCGGCTGCCACGACCTGATCATCGGCCGGCGTCATTATGCGGAAGGAGCGGAATTCGACACACAGCTCTGTTCCTCCGGCGAACTCACTCCCGAGGAGCATTACCAGTACTTCGCCATCACCATCGACGCGATGCGGGACATGCTGGAGACCAATCCGTACATCCGCTACATCAGCGTCTTCCAGAACTGGCTCCGCAGCGCCGGCGCTTCCGTGGACCATCTGCACAAGCAGATCTGCGCATTGGATGAATGGGGCGCCACCGTCACCGGCAAGGTACAGATGGCACTGCAGGACCCGAATGTATTCAATGAACTCGGGACGAATCTCGCATCGCAGCACAATCTGATCTTTGCGCAGAACGACCATGCCGTGGCGTTCGTCGGCATCGGACACCGCTTTCCCACCATCGAGATCTACTCCGCCTCCGCCGCCAGCCGTCCCTTCCAGCTGAGCCGTGAGGAACTGCGCGGCTTCAGCGATCTCGTCCACGCCTGCCACGCTGCGCTGGGAAGCAGCCTCTCCTGCAATGAGGAATGGTATTACACACCCATGGACGCAGTTTACACGATGCCGTGGCACATCGAGCTGAAATGGCGCGTGAATGTGCAGGCCGGATTCGAAGGAGGAACGGGCATCCACATCAACCCGGTCCTGCCGGCAGATTTCCGTGCGATGGTCGTGGAACGGCTCGATGCGCTCAAGAGCGCCGGGAAGCTCGGGGACTGTTCCATTGTGGACGGATGCCTCAATGAACCGCATCCGCTCCGGT
>JAVBYA010000009.1 GCA_030824295.1 Bacteroidota bacterium | reverse complement strand
TATTCACGGCTACTCTGACACTGTTCGCGCAGAACGGTCCATTCACTGACCGTTCCACAACGCTGAACATCCCGAAACAATACGGCAATTACGGCGTGGCAGTCGCGGATTATAACAATGACGGTTTCGAGGATATCTTCATCAGCAACGTCCCCAATCTTGTCGGCACCGATACGAGTTATTGTGTGCTGCTTCGGAACAATTTCGGGGAGAATTTCACCGATGTCACAGCGGCGGCAGGGCTTCGGCTGTTCGGCAGTTATAAATGCGGCGTTTGGGGTGATGTGAACAATGACGGATATCCCGATCTGTTCATGGCAGAATCGTTCCAGCATGGCCGTTCTCACCTGATGCTCAATAATAAGAACGGGACCTTTCGGGATATCCCTGTTTCCGGGATCAACTATCTTGCGTTGGCATCGACCGCTGCCTTCGGCGATTATGATAATGACGGCCGCATCGATCTGTTCATCGCGACGGAATTTCCGGAGTACGATCTGTTGTACCGCAACACTTCTTCGGGAGATACTATCACCTTCATCGATGTATCCACGGATGCCGGCATCGGAGGATTCTCCAGTACAGCGTCGATGCAGGCAACATTCATCGATATCGATCGCGACGGAGACCTGGACCTCTATGCGGTCCATGACGGATTCCTGCCGAGTTCGTTCTTCCGCAACAACGGGGACGGAACGTTCTCCGATATCTCATTCCAGACCGGACTGCATGACTACGGTGCGGGGAATTCAATGGGTCTGTACTGGAAGGACTTCGATTTCGACGGATGGGAAGAGGTCTATGTGACGCGTATCGGGAAGGGCGGTCTCTACAAACGGCAGCCGAACGGAAAGTATGTGAACATCGCCGATACGCTCAATGCGGAATACAATGGAATGACGTGGGGCGTGGTGTGGGAGGATTTTGATAATGATGCGGATGATGATCTGTTCATGGTCAGCACCTACGGACACAGCAGTGTGGGGAGTCTCTATTTTGAGAATGCCGGAGGAACGTTCCTGGAACGTTCGGCAGAGTACGGCATCAGTTATCCTTATGCGTATTATGGTCTCGCCTATGGTGATTTCAACAACGATGGATATCTGGATCTTGTGGCATCGGCGACCGACGGACATAACATCCTGCTCCTGAACACTCAACGACGTACCGGAAACTGGATCACGCTGACGCTTCAGGGCGTGACGGTCAATCGAGCAGCGATCGGAACGACCGTGCGGATCGCTGCCGGAGGACGGAACCAACTGCGGACCGTCACATCGGGGAATAGTTATGCCTCCGGTATGAGCCGGCGGCTGCATTTCGGACTTGGACCGTTGCCGTCGATCGATACACTCGAAGTGCGCTGGACGAACGGGAGTTCGCAGATATTCACCGGAGTCACGGCGAATCGGCATTATGCATTGACGCAGAATTCATCGTTGCTGTCTACCGCCGGAACACCGGACCGCGCTGCGGTTCCTGATCGCTTTTCCCTGGCACAGAATTATCCGAATCCTTTCAACCCATCCACCGTCATCGAGTTCACCATCCCCAATGACGGACCGATAACATTAGAGTTGTTCGATGCGCTCGGCCGCACGGTAAGGACTCTGGCAGCCGGTATGCGGTCTGCGGGGCGGTATACGGAACGTGTCGAGTTCACGGATCTTCCCAGCGGGATGTATCTCTATCGACTCACGGCAGGCGGTAGAAGCGAAGCCCGAAGAATGCTCCTTATTCGATAGAGAATAATACCGGCAAGAATAGATTCCTGTCATGAGAATCCCTATCTTATCATTGAAGGGGATATCCCCGTACAATCAACAACAGGAGCATGAGTGAAACTCTATATCGGGAATTTGGACCGCAGTGTCACGAAAGAACATCTTCAGGAAGCATTCACACCGTTCGGCGAGGTCGGGGAAGTATCCATCGTCCGTGACCGGTCGAACAATGTGTCGAAAGGATTCGGATTCGTAGAAATGGAACGGCGGGAGGATGCGGAAGCAGCAAAAGCAGCATTGCACGGCAAACCGTTCATGGGACGATCGATGGATATCAATGAAGCGCAGGCAAAACCGAACCATGCACAACGGCGCGGCGGAGGTGGTCGGCGCCGATTCTGAGACGTGGAAAAAGGTATCACAGCAAGGTCCCGGTTCATCGGGACCTTTGCTGTGTACACAGTAGGTCATTCCGGCTGGATAATTGAATATATCACCATGATACGATATATTGAGGCATTGTTCTTCATCATCCGCAGAACGCACATGCATCACAATAGCCGTTATATTATTGCTTTTCTCATGTTCTTCGGAACTCTTCCGATGAACGGTGCAGATCATTCCGTCGCCCGGAAATGGAGCGAAGCGATGCTGAGTGCTATCCGGAAGGATTTTGCCCGTCCACCAGTGCAGGCGCGGAATCTCTTTCATATCTCTGCCGCGATGTATGATGCGTGGGCGGTCTATGATGCTGTGGCAAAACCGTTCTTCCTCGGCCGGACCATCGGCGGTCATACGATCCCGTTCAGCGGTGTTCCCGTTCCGGCGAACATCGCTTCTGCCAGGAATGAAGCGGTCAGTTATGCTGCGTACCGGTTACTGAAGCACCGGTTCAAGTTCTCTCCGGCTGCCGCCGATGCGAAGAGACGGTTCGATTCGCTCTTCGTCCTTCTCGGCTACGATTCATTGATCACTTCCGTCAATTATTCCTCCGGATCACCGGCGGCGCTCGGTAATTATATCGCGCAACAGGTGATCGACTTCGGCTATCAGGATGGTTCGAATGAACTGTTCGACTTCGGGAATGCCTATTACCGTTCGGTGAATCCAGCTCTCGACCCGATCAAGTTCGGCGATTCCACCAT
>JAVBYA010000095.1 GCA_030824295.1 Bacteroidota bacterium | reverse complement strand
CGGACCTGGAACACCACCGCGTTCATATTCAGCGCCGCCACGGTATCCAGAATGGCCAGTGCTTCCTTCTGCTGCTGTTCTACGGGAATTCCCGGTTTGCTCGGCCAGTCGATATTGCCGACCGTCGCCACCCACACGCCGCGGAACTCCCGTTCCACCGTCGGTCCCGGAGGTGCCGGAGCATTGCGGAGAGCTCCCTGTTGGCATCCGTATACGGTGAGCATCAGGACCAATACCACTGCAAGTTTCAGGGATCTGTTCATGGTTCCTCCAGATAGAGACAGCAATGCCCACCGGTGATGAACGCCGGCGGGCATGAAGTTACACTTTTTTGAATTCAGCGACCAGTTCCTGCATCACATGTTTCGCATCACCAAAGAGCATCTTGGTGTTCGGTTCATAGAACAGCGGGTTCTCGATGCCGGCGAAACCGGTGGCCATCGAGCGTTTCATGACGATCACCGTCTTGGCTTTGTCCACATTGATGATCGGCATCCCGTAGATCGGACTTCCTTTGTCGCTCCGCGCAGCGGGATTCACGACATCGTTCGCACCGATGACGATACAGACATCCACCGTATCCATCGTCGGATTGATCACTTCCATCTCCAGCAGCTGATCGTACGATACGTTCGCTTCCGCCAGCAGCACGTTCATATGTCCCGGCATGCGTCCGGCAACAGGATGGATGGCGAACTCCACTTTGATCCCGCGTTGTTCCAGCGCATCGCTCAGCTCCCGCACCGTATGCTGCGCCTGTGCGACCGCCATACCGTACCCCGGAACGATCACGACCCGTTCCGCTTGTTCCAGGACGAACTTCGTATCCTCAATGCTGAAACGAGAGATGGGACGCTGTTCTGCAAGGGCCGTTGTATCCACCTGCGGACTTCCCACTGCACCGAAGAGCACGTTGGTGAACGAGCGGTTCATCGCTTTGCTCATAATGATAGAGAGGATGAAACCGGAAGAGCCGTCCAATGAACCGGCGATGATGAGCACTTTATTGTCGATGGCGAATCCGGTAGCAGCCGCAGCAAGCCCGGCATAGGAGTTCATCAGCGAGATCACCACCGGCATATCCGCACCGCCGATGGGCAGCACGATGAAGATGCCGATCAGAAACGAGAGGCCGATCATCCAATAGAATGTGACGTAATCATACGGGAAGAAGATCAGATAAACGAACATCCCAATGGTGATGAAGAAGAGCGAGATGTTGACGAAGTTCTGTCCTTTGTAGGTGATCGGTGCGCCTTTGATCATCTCGTTCAGCTTCCCGAATGCCATCAAACTCCCGGTGACGGTCAACGCACCGAACAGGACCTCGAATCCGATCGCGCTCATCAGTCCGTTGGAAAGTTCGCCGAGATGCCCTTTCTCGATGTATTCGTTCACACCGACAAGCACAGCAGCTAATGCGCCGAACGCATGCGACAGTGCGATCCGCTGCGGCATAGCGGTCATCGGCATGAAGATGGCCATCGCAGCGCCGATGGCGGAACCGATGGCGATGCCGGCGATGATCCATTCCCATGTGACGATCTGTTTGCCGACCAGTGTACCGATGACGGCGAACAGCATACCCAGTTCCGCCATGTGCATACCGCGGCGGGCGGTCTCAGGATGGCTGAGTCCTCTCAATCCCATGATGAACAGGATGGAAGAGAAGAGATAGACGACCTCCATAGCGTACGTCATGACTTCTTCTCCTTCTTCTTGAACATCTTCAGCATCCGCTCGGTGATCATGAAGCCGCCCACCACATTGATGGTGGCGGCGGTGACCGCAACGAACCCGAGGATCTGTCCGGTCATGTGGTCACTGCCTGCCGCAACGAGCGAGCCGACCAGCGAGATGCCGGAGATGGCATTCGTTGCGGACATGAGCGGGGTGTGAAGCGTCGGTGTGACCTTTTTGATGATCTCAAAACCGACGAAGCCGGCAAGGACCAAAATATAGATCGGGTCGATCGAGAAGGGCATCTGTCATCCTCCAAATACAACGAGACGCCGCTATGGACGTCTCGTTGAAGTTCTTTCTTGTTTACAGTATTTCCATTGTTATGACTTTTTGAACTCGGAAACCAGCTCCTGCAGCACCGCTTTCGCATCGCCGAAGAGCATCTTGGTGTTCTCTTTATAGAAGAGCGGATTCTCGATCCCGGCAAATCCGGCTGCCATCGAACGCTTCATGACGATGACGTTCTTCGCTTTATCCACATTGATGATCGGCATGCCGTAGATCGGACTGGTCTTATCCTCCCTCGCAGCGGGATTGACCACATCGTTCGCGCCGATCACGATCGCCACATCCACTTGGTCGATGGTCGGATTCACATCGTCCATCTCTTTCAGCAGGTCGTACGACACGTTCGCTTCGGCCAGCAGCACGTTCATGTGCCCCGGCATACGTCCGGCTACCGGATGGATGGCGAACGTCACTTCTGTTCCGTTCTTCTGCAGCAGGGAGGCAAGTTCATGGCAGGCATGCTGCGCCTGAGCGACCGCCAGGCCGTAGCCCGGTACGAACACCACAGAACCGGAAGATTCCAGCACCATATAGGCATCCTGAGCAGAGAGGGATTTCACTTCCCCTTTCTTTTCGGATTTTCCCTGTGTCGTCACCGAACCGAATCCGCTGAACAGCACATTGGCCAGTGAACGGTTCATCGCTTTGCACATGATGTTCGTCAGGATGATACCGCTCGCACCGACGAGCGAACCGGTCACGATCAGTACCGTGTTCTGGATGACGAAACCTGCAAGACATCCGGCGATACCGGAATAGGAGTTCAGCAGCGAGATAACGACCGGCATATCCGCCCCGCCGATCGGAATGACCGACGTGACACCGAGGATGAGTCCGACCGCCATCAATCCGATGAAGATCGGGTAATTGTTCGCGGGATCGATGGAGAAGATGACACCGCCCACCACCACAGATAACAGAACAGCTGCGTTCACGACCTGCTGTCCCGGGAAGAGGATCGGTTTTCCGGACATCACTTCCTTCAGCTTCGCCCAGGCAATGACGCTGCCGGAGAACGTCAGTCCGCCAACGACCACCGTCAGAAATGTGGTGACCGCCGTGTACAGATCGGCCGAGGGATTCTTATGGTACTCCGCCCAACCGACCAGAAGACTAGCGATGCCACCGAAGCCGTTCAGGAGTGCCACCATCTGCGGCATCTCGGTCATTTTCACGACGCGGGCAAGGATCACACCGACCGCGCTTCCGATGACCATGCCGATCAGTATGTACTCCGGAGTGAGGATATCGAAATGGATCAACGTTCCCAGAATGGCCAGGAACATACCAATTGAAGACATCTGGTTCCCGCGGCGTGCGGTAGCAGGTTTGTTCATCCGCTTCAACCCAACAACAAAAAGGACAGCGGCAATAATATAGATGAACTCAGCGAGGAAGGTCATTTCTTCGGCTCCTCATGCTTCTTGAACATTTCCAGCATTCGATTGGTCACCAGATAGCCCCCCACCACATTGATCATGGCAAAGGCAACGGCAGCAGTTCCCAGCATTGTACTCACCCAGTTATGTCCTTCACCGGCAGCGACAAGCGCCGCCACCACCGTGATACCGGAGATGGCGTTGGAACCGGACATGAGCGGGGTATGAAGGATGGAAGGGACTTTCGAGATGACCTCGGTGCCGAGCAGGATGGCGACCACAAAGATCATCAGAAGGAACGGAAGAACGGTCATGATATCGAGTGTCATTTCTTCTTCTCCTCCTTCTTCGGCTGGAACATGGTGTGGACGATCTCTCCGCCGTGCGTCAACAAACAGCTCTTGATGATATCATCATCCAGCTTCAGATCGAACTGTTTCGTTTCTTTGTTCCAGAACTCATCCAGCAGATTGAACAGGTTATTGGAATACATCAGACTGGCATTCTGCGCGACACGTCCGGGCATGTTCTTCATTCCGACGATCAGGACCCCTTTCTTATCGACCACTTTACCGGCCACAGATCCTTCCACATTCCCTCCGGTCTCCACTGCCAGGTCCACGATCACGCTGCCCGGACGCATCCCGGCGACCATGTCCGCGGTGACGATGACCGGCGCCTTCCGGCCGAACACCTGCGCTGTGGTGATCACCACATCCGCCTGCGCACAATACTGCTTCATCACCTCACGCTGCTTCTTCAGCTGTTCTTCCGTCAGCGCTTTGGCATATCCCTGCGCGGTCTGACCGGTCTCTCCCAGATCCACTTCCACGAATTTCGCACCGAGTGAGAGCACATCGTTCTTCGCGACCGGACGGGTATCGAACGCATCCACTTTCGCGCCAAGCCGTTTTGCTGTCGCGATCGCCTGCAGTCCGGCAACACCGGCACCGATGATGAACACCTTCGACGGCTGGATCGTACCGGCCGGCGTCATCATCATTGGGAAGATCTTCTTGAGATGGTCCGCCGCCACGATCACCGCCGCATACCCGGCAAGACTCGCCTGCGAACTGAGTGCGTCCATCTTCTGAGCGCGGGTGGAGCGCGGGATCATCTCCATGGAGATGGCCGAGAGCTGCTTCTTCGCCATCTCGGCGATCAGTTTCGGCTCGTTGAACGGGTCCAGATAGCTGATGTGGACCGCCCCTTTTTTGGAGAGTCCGACCTCTTTTTGTTCCGGCTTCCGCAGCCGCAGCACGACATCGCCGGCGGCCAGCACTTTCTTGCGGTTCGATTCGATCTTTGCCCCGGCTTTGGCATATTCTTCATCGGTGAACCCGACGGAAAGGCCGAGTCCGGCTTCGATGATGATATCGGCCCCTTTTTTCTTGAGCTTGTCGACCGTTTGCGGTACGACCGGGACCCTCGTTTCTTCTTTCGGTTCTTTCGGTATGGAGATAATCATGGGTGTCTTCCAGTATTGATTGAAAAGTGCGATAATATATGCATCCTTTGCACGATGAACAAGACAAAGAATGACCTCTAAAAATTGCTACCTCGGATTCGGGAGCGACGCACAGGAACCCTTTAGAAAGGTCTCATACTCGATCGTCACAACAAACGGTTGAATGATGACCGCCGCCAGGTCTTTGAACGGCTTGATATAACCGGAGACGATGAACCGTTCCACGGTAAACTGCCTCGGGTTCCACACGATATTGGCGTACCGCTTGCCGCGGGGAACCTGCACGATCTTCCAGCACGACAGATCCACTTTTAATGGGAAAAGGGTGTCGATCCTCACCCCATTGTCGACTACATAATTCCATCTGAAAAAGAACGAAACCTCATCCCCCTGATCGAGCGTCAGCAAATTGAGATCGGCATCGTACTTATACCGTCTGTTCTCGGTCAGCGAATTCCTGTCGAGAGTGAACGTTTTAGAATAGGATGAGTCCCGTTCCCACACCACCTTGACCACACCTTTGAAATCACCATATCCCTGTAATGTTTCATCATAGATGTTCTTGACTTTCGGGAATATGATCACTTCATGGTACACCACAGACCCATCTTTTTGAAATACCGTCGACACTTCCGATCCCACCGTCCCTGTCAACGGCAGCACCGGATCATCCCGCAACGGGAGTGTTTCGTTGCATGAACACAAGAATGTCAGAGAACATAGGAGGAACACTGCCGGTGAACTTCGCAGAGTGCCAAGAATCTGATTCATCCAACGATGCTCTTCGGAACGGTGTGAACGGTATGGGATCGTCTGAAGTATAGCGTCCTCACAATATTACTTTCAGCATGGACAACCGATAGAACTTATCGAGGAACGGGAAGGGACTGGCAATCCCCTTTCTTATAGGTCTCATATTCGATCGTCACAACATAGGGCTGAATGATGACCGCTGCCAGGTCTTTGAACGGCTTGATATATCCGGAGACAATGAACCGTTCCACGGAGAACTTCCTCGGATTCCATACGATATTGGCGAATCGCTTGCCGCGGGGAACGGACACGATCTTCCAGCATGATCCGTCCACATTCAGCACGAAGCTGCTGTCGATCCTCCGGCCATTGTCGGCAATGAAATTCCACTTAAAGAAGAATGAGATCTCATCCCCCTGGTCCATCGTCAGCACATTCTGGGAGGGATCGAACTTGTAGCGCCTGTTCTCCATCAACGAACTCTTATTGAGGACGAACGTTTTGGTAAAGGATGAATCCCGTTCCCACACCACCTTGATCTCCCCTTTGAAATCACCATATCCCTGCAGCGTTTCATCGTAGATGTTCTTAACTTTTGGGTACACGGTCATTTCAGGGTACAAGAGAACGCCATCGGACTTATAAACTGATGACACAGTCGATTCGACTTTACCCGTCAGCGGCAGCACCGGATCGTTCCGCAAAGGGAGCGATTCGGTGCAGGCATTGAACATCAGCAGAATTCCGCTGACAGAGAAAATAATGATCCATCGGAACCCTCGCTCCCTTAAAATTCCCATAGCACTCCGATCCTGGTCCTGCGCGGTTCATAATACGCGGTCGGATCGCCCAACTCTCCGCCGATCTTGCCGTTGGAATCGAACCATTTCACATTCTTGTAATTGATGAAATTACGGCTGTCCAGATAGACCGTCAGCTTGGATTTGAAATACTCCTCGAACGTGAACACACGCGAGATCTTCAGATTGGAGAAGATGGTCGATTTCATCCGGACGTTATTCGGGACGAATTCCTTCGTGGGATCGACCGGTGTGAAGCCGTCCCGAGTCGGATAGTGGGTATAGGGCCTCGGCGAGCTGATGATGGCCGTACCGTTCGCCATGATGCCGAGCGGCAGCTTCGCCGATGCATCGATCTTGACCGTATGCCGCTGGTCCCAGCTGAGCGGATGCTCCACCGGTGCAACCGCGAAACCCCATTGCGCATAGTTGATCGATTGATCCGCCGTTTCGCTGATCCCCTTCGCAACCATGTAAGTATAGGACAGACTGCTGTTGAACTGTTCATCCGTGTCGCGGGTGAAAACGATCTCCACGCCTTGCGAATTCGCCTGTGCATTGTTCACATAGGATGCGAACCCATAATCTCCGGCGAACTTGCTGTCATACGGCACGAGCGTTTTTGAATCGACCTGATTGCTCGTCACCTTCTTGAAGTACGTCACGGAAAGGATGTACGAATTCTTCATCAGCTGTTTGAACCCGATCTCCCATGCGTTCGTCCTCTCCGGCTGCAGGTCAGGATTCCCGGTGAGCACATTCTTGGACAGCCCCCGCAGTGTGACAGGATTGATGCCGGAATAAAGATAATCGAACAGCGGCATCTGGAAGAACTGTCCGAAGTTGATATAGAAGATGCTGGAAGGACCGGTCGGAACGGAGAATGAAGTACGAAGACTCCATTGCTGCTTCACGCTCGCCTTGGCGGTGGCCGTCACGACCTGTTGGAACTCGTTCCCGCGGGTCGGGATGAATTCCACCACCGGCCGCTCCGCTTTCGGATCGTGGAAATCCCAGCGGAATCCGGCATGGAACACAGCGCCGTCCCGCTGGAATTCGATCTTATCCTGCACGAACACACTGCCGGAGGTCGGCAGATAGGAATACTGATTGCTGTAATTCATCGGAGGTTCGGTCTCGATCGGTTTGCCGAAGTACGTCAGGCGCGGTTCGTATTTGACCAGATCGGATGTGATGTCGAACTGGTTCAGTTCGCCGCCGATCTTGAACATATGCATCTTGTCCCATTCATAGGTGACGATCGTTTTGGCCGTATAGATCCGCTGTTTGGAATCGGCCCACCAGTTGCGGGTCCCATCCAGGATGTACCGGAGATAGATGTCATACTGATAGGGATCGATGGTCATTCCGTCGCTCGATTCCGGACCAATGTGGCTGTGCATCAAGGAATAGGTCAGTTGCACATTGTAGGTGAGGTTCCGGAGCGGCGTATCGGTATAATTCAATCCCACCCGCAGCGAGTTCTTTTCCCGCTCCGGCAGACCGGAAAGATTGTAGCGCCAGGAGAACTCATAATCCCGCCACTGGTTGTGATTGTAGATCACATGCAGGGCAAGTCGGGAATTCGATTCGGAAACGTAATCGAGTTTGCCGATACCCATATATTCTTTGTTCATCGGGGAGGGGAAGAACCATTGTGCATCCTGCCACCATTCTCCGTCGGTCAAGCGGACCGTGTGCGCGGTGAAATAGTAAAGCTTGTCCTCGATCAGCGGTCCCCTCGTGAACAATTCCGCTTCCGTCCGCTTGCTGGTCTGTTTGTTCCAGTCGCCCGCGAACCAGTCATCCTTCTCCAGCCGAAGTCCGGTGAACTGTTCGTTGTCCCCGGATTTGGTCATGATGTTGACAACGCCGGACAGTGCATTCCCGTATTCCACATCGAATCCGCCGGTGTAGATGTTGATCTCCGAAATGGCGCTTTTGGGGATATCCGCGGATGAGCCCCCTTTCATAAAATCCTGTATCGGCATGCCATCGATAAGATAGAGCACTTCCTGCGTCTTTCCGCCGCGCACGTTTCCTTCGATGGTCACACCCGGCTGCAGCGCCATGACATCCTTGATCGAAGTGACAGGTAACTGGTCCAGTTTCAAGGATGAGATAGCGTACGCTGTGGCGGGAATGTCGCGCTGGATGAACTGACGGTGAGCGATGATCTCGACACCCTGCAGGTCGATGGTGGAGGCTTCCAGGCGGATGTCGATACGCGTGGGACGCAATGCCACGATCTGTACTTGCTTGACGAGCACCTTTCGGTAGCCGAGCAGAGAGACCTCCACATCGTACGAGCCGGATGCGAGTCCCTGTATGGTGTAGTACCCCTCGTGGTCCGAGACCGTTCCGATTCGGGTCCCGACCAGGCGGATAACGGCGCTGGGAAGTCCTTCACCATTGGCTTTATCGGAGATCCTCCCTTCCAACGTACCGACGCTCGAAAATGCGACGGAAGGAAGGAACAAGAACAATGTGACCCAAAGTACACGCATAGTAGACTACTCAGATGACGACAGAATGATCGAAGAATGTACCGTTAATTACACCCAGTTACAATGGATTCTGTCTATCCCGGCTCCATTGTAATTCAGTCAAGTTTTTGGTAAGTTGGATCATATTGAACCGATTTTAACGGAACTATGATGCGTACTGCCGTTGTTATCTGAACGGCGGCAGGATCGCAAAATCCCAATGTTTCCTATCCTTACCGCTGTCATACCGCCGAATCCGCTCCATAAGGAGTTCGAGCAGCAAACGCTTCCGCATATGGAGGTGCTCTACAACTATGCGCTGCGGATGACCGGGAATCGTGATGATGCGAACGATCTGCTGCAGGAGACGTTCCTGAAAGCGTACCGGTTCTGGGACAAGTTCGAACAAGGAACGAACTTGCGGGCATGGCTGTTCAGGATAATGAAGAACACGTACATCAACCTGTACCGGAAGGAATCCAAAGAGCCGGACAAGGTCGATTACGACGAGATCGAAGGATTCTACAATCTCATCCGGGACCAGAACTCCGATGACAACGATCTTCAGGAGAAGATGTTCGGTCAGCTTCTGGATGATGATGTCTCGAAAGCACTGGAATTGCTGCCGGAGGAATTCCGAACGGTGGTGATCCTGTGTGACATCGAAGGATTGGCATACGAAGAGATCGCCGAATTCCTTCAGGTGCCGGTCGGGACCGTCCGGTCGCGGCTCCACCGCGGAAGGAAACTGCTGTATGCCCAGCTGTACGATTACGCGAAGAAACGCGGGTTCATTAAAAAAGACAAGAACGATTAACGATGCAACGAAGGTGTCCGTGTGAATTGCAGTGAATTCAGAGAATGCGTCTGTGAGATCGTTGACCAACGGCTCCCGGAAGAACGCACGAGCGAACTGATGCGGCATGCCGCTGTTTGCCCGCATTGCAGTTTCGAATTCCGATCCATGCAGGCAGCGAAAAAACTTGTGCACGACAAGCTGCCGCGCGAGAGCGTGCCGGCGGATGTCTACTACGGTATCATGAACGCCACACTGAACCGCTCCGGTTCTTCCTGGTTCCGTAAACTCTTCGGATTCCGGCTGAACCCGGTGATCGCCGTTGTGATGTTCGCGATCATCGGTGTCGGCATCTATTCCCTGGTCCTCCCGTCCGGGTCCGGTATGCCGGAAGAAGCGAATATTCTCGCCCAATCCCTGAAGAATTATCAGGCGGTCATCGGCGGCGCCATCAAGCCGCAGCTGGTCAGTTCCGAGGATGATGTGCGGTCATTCCTCTCCAAAGAGGTCCCGTTCGATGTTGTTGTTCCGAAGATGAAAGGCTGCAATTCCTGCGCCGGCGTCCTCTCCAGTTTCAACGGCATCAAATTGGCCCATGTGGTCTATCAGGTCGGCAACAAGGACATCCTCTACATCTATCAGGCGGACATGAAGGAAGCGATGCAGGGAACCGCCATCAATCTGCCGGAAGAGGCGCGCAGCGCACTGCAAGAGAGCGGCTGGTATGTGCGGGATGAGCAGAACGGCGTGACGGTGGTGATGTGGAAAGTGAACAACACCCTCTGTTCCGCTGTCAGCACCATGAAAAAAGAAGAGATGATAGCCCTACTCACCGAGAACGACACACCATGATGCGAATACACATCCTCTTGCTCCTAGCTGTCACCATGACGGCGTGCCAAACGAAGAATCCCTCCAACGATCGAACATCCGCCCCTCCGAAATACACGGGAAACGTTTCCTTGCTGGCAAGCACCGCTGCTTCTGCGCCGGCGAACAGCCTCCCGGATTTCACGTGGTACGATGCATCGGGAAAGAAGGTCTCCTTTGCCGAATTCTCGAAAGGGAAACCGGTGCTGGTCAATTTCTGGGCGACGTGGTGCGGACCGTGTGTGCGGGAGACTCCGGATCTCGTTGAACTGCATAAAGAACTCGCTGATCAGGGTGCGTTGTTCATCGGCGTCTCTGCGGACCAGGGGGACGAAGCCATGGACCTTGTCACGGAGTTCACAGCGAAGTACAAAGTGCCGTATCAGATCGTGGTGGACAATAACGGGGAATTGCAGCGGGCGATCGGGAACCTGCGCGGATATCCGACCACATTCTATCTGGATAAGAACGGCACCATCGTGAAACGGCTGCTGGGACTGCAGTCCAAACAACGGTTCGCCGACGAGTTCAAAGCAATCCTCTGAGTCTACGAACCATCTGAAAATGAAGAACCCCGGCAGTGATGTCCGGGGTTCGCTGTTTTAAATTCCGCTCTCGAGCCGCATCGCGAGTTTGGATGGAAGTCCTGCCTGCAGGATCTTGGCCTGAGCGGCCGCGATGTCATAGTCCGCTCTGAGATACTCCACGTCACGGCTCACCGTATCGAACAACACGCAGCAGCTCCGCGGATCCCCGTCCCTCGGCTGACCGATACTCCCTACATTGACGATCGTCCTGACGGACGGCGATACGGAACCGGTCGTTCCATCCTCACAGTAGATCGCCGGCCGGTGCGTGTGGCCGATGAAGCACAGTTGTTCGGTCATCGCACTGAAACTCTCCAGCGCATGACCCAGGGACAGGAGGTACCGGAAATCACCGGGTTCGTCCGGAGAGCTGTGAACGAATTGTGCCCCGTGTTCAATGAATGACATCGGCAGCCGTGACAGAAAAGAGATGTTCTCCTGTTTCATCACGCTCCGCGTCCACAATACAGCATCCTTCGCCGCCGCACTGAAGTCATCGATGGAGAGTTCGCCCGTCACTGCTTTGTCGTGATTCCCTGCCACCGTGCGGATATGCATCCTCCTGATCAGTTCCACGCATTCGTTGGGACTCCCCCCATACCCGACCACATCACCAAGGCAATACACTGCTTCGACATCACGCTGTGCGATCAGAGATAGAATGCTTTCGAATGCTTCAATGTTCCCGTGGATATCGGAAATGACCGCGATCTTCATGTCGGAAATGTACCACTATTTCTCCGAAGATGATGCATCGTTTTGGGATGAACCAATATTTTCGTAGTTTATCGGAGAATCTATGAAGGAACACACCATGGCATCAGCACGGCTCACGGCAAAACTGAAGAAGATCAAAATGCTCGTCTCCGATGTGGACGGCGTCCTTACGGACGGCGGCGCATACTATTCGGATGAAGGGATCGAATTGAAGAAATTCAACATCCGCGACGGCATGGGGATCGTGCTGCTGCAGAAGGCGGGATACCGGGTCGCGATCGTCACCACGGAGAAGACGAAGATCGTCGAGCGGCGTGCCGAACGACTGCGGGTGACCGACCTCCATCAGGGCGTCACCCATAAGGTCGGCGCCGTCGAAACGTTAATGGCAAAATATGGTCTTTCCTGGGAGGAGATCGCATTCATCGGGGATGATATCAATGACATCCCGGTGCTGAAGAAGGTCGGTTTCGCCGCCGCTCCGGCGAATGCCACTGTGATCAACAAGAAAGTGGCCGATTACGTCTGTGCATGCGACGGCGGGCATGGAGCGGTCCGTGAGGTCTGCGATCTTCTGCTGGATCTGAATTGGAAGGGCGAAAAGATCGCCGATCTGTGGCTCCGTCAGGCATAGTCGATGAAGAAGGTCCTCATCATATCGTACTTCTGGCCCCCCTCCGGGAAAGCGTCGCTCCATTGGCCGTTGTACATCATCAAGCACCTCCCCCGTCACGGGTGGCAGCCAAGCGTGCTGACGGTGGACGAGGATTCTTTCTCGCATACCGATGAGAGTCTTCTCTCCGAGATCGATCCTTCTCTGCGCGTCGTCAAAACAGCAGCGAACGAGCCGTTCTCGCTCTACCGTTCCTTCCTCGGCAAGAAGAGCGGTGCACCGCTCATCGCATCCGAGACCATCTCGCAGGACAATACGGATTGGAAGCACCGCCTTGCCATTTGGATCCGGATGAACCTCTTCGTCCCTGATGCGCGCATCGGTTGGTACTTCTCCGCTGCCGGCGGAGGAGAACGGATGATCAAGGAGGATCGTCCCGATGTCATCATCTCCATCGGACCGCCGCACAGTTCCCATCTGATCGGCAAGCGCCTCAGTAAGCGATTCAATATCCCTCACGTTCCTGTTCTGATCGATCCGTGGGTGGATATCGTCTACTATAAGGGTTTCACGAGGAATCCGATGACCGTTGCACTCGATACGCACTTCGAGCGCTCTACGTTGAAACACTCCGCACATGCCGTCTTCGTCACCAACAGCTCACGCAATGAGTATCTGAAGAAATATCCCTGGCTGGAGAAGAAGTCCAGTGTGCTGTATTGGGGATACAATGAGGAGAATTTCTCCGGGGATACCGCGGTGCCGGTCGCTTCATCACCGGAAGTGCTGCTGCATGCCGGGAACATTTTCGACTATCAGAATCCCGCAGGATTGTGGAAGGCAGTGGCAAAGGAGATCAGGAATGGACGGAACATCCGGCTCCGGTTCGCCGGCACGGTGAGTCCGGGGATCATCAGAGCAATATCCGAAGCGGGATTGGATGCCCATACCGAATACATCGGTTTTCTTCCATACCATGAGGCGGTACGGGAAATGCGTGCAGCGAAATTCCTGCTGGTCTGCGCCACGGAAAAGAGACATGTCCCCGGGAAGCTGTTCGAGTATCTCCGGACGGGGAACCGGATCATTGCGTTCGGTGATGATAACGAGGAGGTGGCGGAGATATTAAAGGGATCGAATGCAGGCAAACTCTTTCCGTACAGCTGCTCGCAGGATGATATTCTGCAGCAGGTCGAAACGATGGCGCCGGATCCTGCGGCCGCACAACGGTTCAGCCGCAGTTCCATTGCCGGACAGCTCGCCGGCATCCTCGACACACTCCGCTGATCAGAAGCGGTTCATCACCTCGATCACCTGACGGACCTCGCTTTCGGAGTGACAGAAAGAGATCGGCAGACTCAGCGTTGTGGCATGGATCTCTTCGGACAACGGGAATTCCCCTTTCAACAGCACTCCGGACATCGCTTTCTGGCGGTGCGGCGGGACCGGATAATGCACTTCAGTTCTGATCCCATTCTTCAGCAGGTATTCCTTCAGTTCGTCCCGCTTCGGATGCCGGATATTATAGATATGGAACACATCGAAATAATCCGCATGCTGCTGCGGTTTGATGAAATCGTCCTTCAATCCCTGATGGTATAAAGCCGCAAGGGAACGCTTATGTGCCGTGATCTCATCAAGACGTTTCAGCTTCACGGACAGGAAACCGGCCTGGATCTCATCCAGCCGTGAGTTGTATCCCACCACTTCGTTGTAATATTTCTTCTCCGAACCGTAGTTCCGCAGCATGCGTATCGCCTTGGCGAACCCAGCATCGTCCGTCGTTACCGCACCGCCGTCACCCAGACATCCCAGGTTCTTGGTCGGATAGAAACTGAAGGCGCCGTAACCGAATGTCCCGGTCATCCGTCCTTTGTATTTCGCACCGTGCGATTGTGCACAATCCTCGATCAGAGCCAGAGCGTGCTTGTTCGTCACAGCGGTAATGGCATCCATATCGCATGCCTTCCCGTACAGATGCACCACCATCACTGCTTTCGTCCGCGGAGTGACCGCTGCTTCGATCGATCGGGGATCGATGTTATAGGTAGCGATATCCGGTTCCACCAGCACAGGGGTGAGACCGCATTGCAGGATGGAGAGTATGGTCGCGATATACGTGTTGGAAGGAACGATCACCTCACTCCCCTTCTCCAGATCCAACGCACGGAGACAGAGGATCAATGCATCAAGACCGTTGGCAACGCCGATGCATTCCTTATTCCCGTTGAATGCTGCAAACTCGGATTCGAACTGCTTCACTGCATTGCCGAGGATGAACCATCCGCTCTCCAATAATCCGGTGAATGACCGCTGATACTCCTCGAAGAACGGTTCGTTGGCTTTCCTCAGATTCTCGTAATCGATCATGGATACTGCTCGTAGATATAGTCTTTAGGATCGTATTGCTCGGAGGCGAACACCAGAAAGACCGCATCCGGCGTGAAGTGATGCATCGTGTGCCAGTCCCGCGGTTCAAGGATCAGGCATTTGTTCGGCTGGTCCAGCACGAACTCCTGTTTGATGTTGCCGTCATTGTTGGAGACGACACAGCTGCCGTGCACACAGATGCACGCCTGATAGGTGGTGTGGTGGCGGTGACCGCCGCGGACGGAGTCATCCACTCCATAGATATAGAAGGTCCGCTTCACTGCGAACGGGATCTCCTTCTCGATCACGGTGAGATTCCCCCGCTTATCCGAATGTGTCTTCAGTTGGATGAGGTACGCCATGTGCTCCTGTCAGAGATTGAACTTCGAGATCGGATAGATATGATAGACACCGAGTGCTTTTCGATAGAGATACAGCAGCGGTGTCTTCCAGTGCATCCCGGCTGCTGCGGTCCCGTGGGGATCGATCGCTGTATCGACCGTCCGTATCTCCGCCGCTGCCTGTTCCAGCGCCTGCAGATAGGGAGTATAGAGCAGATCCAGGACGGCATCGGTCAGAACGCGGCGCCCCAACTCGACACGCCCGCCGCTCAGAAAACGAAGATAGTGGAAATGATAGAAGATCACGGGAAATTCTCTGCCGGTTGTGATCTCTTTCCCCGTCAATGTACCATTTTTATGGAAGACATCATATTGCTGCACGTTCCAGGCGGCCATTCCCCCGCCTAAATGCTGAAGTTCATGCACGCCGGTGAATCTCGTCATCCAGTCGTCCAGATATTTCTGGTCCCCGAACTTCCCATCCTCGAAACGGGCGTAACACCATTCAAGGCAGCGTTCTCTCCACCATCGCAGGACGGTCAATCCCGGTTCATCCTTGCGGAACGATACGAACTGAACGCAGTATTTTCCGCTGAGCGCTTCTTTATTGTACTGCGGAGAGTAGCGGTGCTCGGTGATGAGCACGGAGCGGTCGGCCATCTCCCGGAACAGCACATCCGGATCGGCAAAGAAGAGCATGTCGGCATCCAGATAGGTGCAGCGGTCAACGGAATAATGCTCCAGCACGTAAAGGATCGTCGAGGAGGTCGAAGTCCAGCAGTATTCCGCCCGTGAACGGGTCGGTTTCACGCTGAGCAGCTGAGCATCCTCGAATTCCTTCAGCGGGATGATCGTAGCATGCTTCAACGTCAAGGCGCGGAGGATGGCAGCGCACCGGTCGTCGAATGCAAAGATGTACAGATGGAATGCCCCTCCTGTCCTCTCCAGCGAGCGGTACATGGCCAGTCCGCGGGAAAGATAGTTCGAATCGAACAGGGTGCAGAAATTATGCATGTCGCACCTTCCGCACCAGGATGATATTGTCGAGATACAGGTCGGGATTGGAAGGAAGAATGGAAGAGAGCAGGATGCCAACGCAGGTCCACGGTGCGATCAGTATCGTGTTCAGCACCTGCCGGATCACAGGATTGGTTACGTACGTTTTCTTGTAGATGTACTCATTGATCATCTGGAAGATCACCCGTGTGTCCGCAACGCTTTTGGTATGCCGCACCACTTCGAACCCGTACTGTCCGAGGATATGGACGAGTCCGAACGATGTATACCGGGCATAATCGTACGGCTGTTCGTGCTCATCCCATACGAACGGTACCGTCAGCAGGAATTTCCCGTTGAGCTTGAGCACCCTGTTCACTTCCGTCAGGAACTCGCCGGGATTGAACACATGCTCGAACACTTCATTCGCGAGAACGGAATCGAACGAACTGTCATCGAAGGGTATTCGTGTCCCATCGTAGAACACATCCGCTTTCGAGGTCGTACGGCTCCGCTCTGTGTCGATCTCAACACCGACATATTCCTTCACGGAAAGATACGGTTCGTACGGTTTTGTTCCGCAGCCGATATCGAGCATCCTGCCGGATAATTCAGCGCCGAGGTCGCGCATCGCCCGAAAGAGTCCCCGGCGTGAGAAATAGAACGGGTTCGTGAAGATGCCGAGGACGCCCGGATTGAACTGTTCCTTCTTTATGACGGTCGTAAGAAAGCCCATTATTCCTTTTCCAAAAGATAGATACCGAGAAGATGGAACAGGCCCGGGAATGCCGATGCAGCCGCCCGCCGTACAGGATCGCTTGGCCGGTCATACACGATGCGCCGGACCTTCAGCCCCCCGATATCGGAGACCAATCCTTCGAAATCTTTGAATGATAATTGATGGATATGCCCGGTATTGAACCATGAGTAACCGAACAACATGGGCCGCGGCATCCTGCCGTTCACCAGCAGGTCCATCCGATTCCTCCAGAATCCGAAGTTCGGGAAAGAGACGATCTGGAACCGTGCGACCCTCTTCATCTCGCGCAATAGAACTTCAGGATACATCACCATTTGCAGCGTTACATTGCAGATGGCATAATCGAATGCATCGGTATCATAGGGCAGCAGCTCATCGATCCGTCCTGCCCGGACGTGAAGTCCTTTCTGTTGGCAGACGAATACGCCGCTCTCCGAAAGCTCCACGCCGGCCTCAATGACATGCCGCTCCCGTTTCAGCATCTCCAGTAACGCACCGTTCCCGCAGCCAAGGTCCAGCACTCGGGAGCCCGGAGCGATCATCTCCGTGATGACCGGATACTCGTACCGTTCCCCGTCATGATGACTGGTATAGTCATAGTTCCGGTTGTCGTTGGACCGTGGATCGTCGATGCTCATGACCAAAACGTTGTGATCCTCCGGATAATCTTCCGGAAGACCGATTGTTGAATACCGGCGAAGAAATCGACGAAGGCTTTGCGACCTTCTGTACTCTCTTGCCGCGGCAGCCTCACCAATGTCAACGGACGGTCTGCCAATGGGACCTGGAACTCCGTCAGCGATTTCGTATGGGTTCCGAGCTCGTCGCCGCCGATGTTCCGAACGAGTGAGATCCCGGGATACAGGGTCAATTTTCTTTTCAAGAATGCCGAAGCGTGCCAGCGGATGGCCCAGGAATCCACTGTTCCGGCGATCTGCCGCTTCAGCATCCTCATATTGCCGTAGTGCCCGTCCCAATCGAACGCATTGTGCAACCCCTTCGATGTCAGCGAACGAAGCAGCACTGTCCCATCAGGTTCGAACTGCTCCCATCCGCGCTTCCACGTTCCCCACCCCCAGCAGTCCGCGCCGCAGATGAAGAACGAGTCCGGCAGCGGAGTGCGCACAGGATAGAGATAGCCGTGGATCGAGATCACATCATCATCATTCTCATACATCCGCAGACCGTCGTTCATGTACTGAAGGAAGTACGGGGAAGTCACAAGATCATCCTCCACCACGATCACCGCACCGTGCGCTGTGACAATGGAAGTCACGCCGTCGATGATCGATGCTGCCAGACCAAGGTTCTTCCCGCGTTCAACGATGTTCACCGACCGGAACCCGCTGACCGTTCTGATATAATCACGGACCTCCTCTACCGCAGTGTTGTCGGCAGATGATCTGGGAGCATCGGAGAAGATGAACAGTGTGCTTTGTTCTGCAAGAACATTCTTTGACAACGCATCGACCGTACGGCGCGTATGCTCCGGGCGTGCATAGACGAACAGCGCTATTGGAGCAGGTGACATCAATGCGACATCTGTTGTTTGAAATAATCGAACTCCCGCACCTGCGTTCCGATCAGATGTGCAAGGATCGATACTCCGGTCGAGATCGGGAAGAAACGATAGCGGAATGAACCGATCCGCGGATCATGCTCCTGAAAGACGATATCCTGAGCAAAGTTCCCCCACCGCTCATGCGGCATCAGATCGATGGTCATGCCGGCATGCGCCGAGGGCAGCAGCATGTTCGATCCATGGACTCCGATCACGACACGGCTTTCGGCATACACACTGCATAAGTGCCGTTCGACCCGGTCATCGACCTTTGTCACACGCTGATCATCGATCCACGCAGGGAATTCTGTTTCCTTCCCGATGCCTGCCACGGTGCAGCGTACGCGCGGGAGCTGTTTTTGCAATTCTTTGAACAGTTTAACGATCCGTTTGTTCTGTATGTTCAGTAATACCCTCATCAATCCAAAGCGCTTCGCGGCATGGATGATATACGGATTGGTAATCCATGGCCGATCATCCCTCCAGATGAAGGTGACACGATAATCGGTCCGGTGATCATCGTGCCGCCGCACACCCGTGAATCGGGCAATATCCTTCACTGTCGGGTGTGAGAATGCTTTACTGACAAACACTGATGCGAATCGTTCGCATTCGCGTTGGATCTGACGGTCTAGGGAAGGATAGTATCGGGTGGCTTGACCAAGCGGCAGATGGACGCTCCAGATCTCAGCCACCCCCTCCGGAACAAGCCAACGCAGGAAATCCTGTACGATCACGACCACACCAATGCCGTCACTGCCCTTCAAATGCCGCTCTGCATTGAACAGTTTCAGCAGCGCATGTCCATAAAGGTGATCGATGCAATTGATGATGACGACATTCTCTGCCGATCGGCACCGCTCGATCTTCAGCGATACTTCATCAGGGGCAGGGGCCAGCAGCGATGCAAGCATCGGCTCTCCCAACCATTGTCGGACCTCATCGGAGCAGAAGACCTCTTTACTCTCCAATGCCACTGCACACGGATGGGTCACCGCATGTCCGACCGGAAGATCGGCGACGACCCTTCTGCCTGTAGTGCTGCAGAGGGCGTCAACGCAAACATGCAATCCCTGCCAGAGGATATTCTTGGGCTGGAGCACCCCGCCGAACGGCGAGGGTTCCGAGAACTGGAGAGTGGGTTTGATCTGGATCATCGGAGGGACGACAGCATAGATGGGGAGAGCGCAACGTAATTGGCGTATTGATAGTTCTCGTTACGGATGGAATATGGACGCACTTCGAGTCCCTTCTTCATGATCTTTGTCATAATGAATCCGGCACCTTCGAGCATGGAATAGATCTGACGGAGCGTGGTCCCCGAATCGAGATTGGCACCGCCGTATTCGAATTGTATCGCACCGATGAAGTCCGGACGCAGATAAGCACCTAATCCCCGGAATGCTGCGATCTCATGTCCTTCGATGTCGATCTTCAGCAGATCGATATGCGGAATGGCGTGATGTTCGATGTATTGGTCGAGTCTGACCAGGCTTATCCGTTCCTTCTGTGCCATGGTGACATTGACGGATGACAGGTCCCGCTGATAGAGTGATGCGAACCCGCTTTGCTCTTCATCATAGAAGATCTCCGTCTCCCCGGCGGCATCGGAGACACCGAAATTATTCAATCGGATCCCTGTATCGCCGGAGAATCTCTTCAACAGCGTTGAAAAACAGGAACGCGTCGGTTCGAAGACGTGAATGGCATAGGTCAACCGGCGGTTCCGGCATTGCGCCGTCAATATCTCCGTGTACCCTCCAATGTTCCCTCCAACATCGAACATGGTCACCGGCCCCTGCAGCACAGCAAACAACCCATTCACGAACTGTTCTTCTCCATTCGTATGAAAATCGGCGTTATTGTTGTTGTCCAGGCGATGATACAGTGTAAAAAGGATGGACCGAAGGCGCTGAACTATATGATGTGAATAGGTTATCATTCCAAGACATCTTAATTAGAAATTTTGTTTTACATCCATTCTACAGTCTGGATAATCGCGGTATCATAGTCATTCATTTAAACTGTTTCAAAGGGAGAAACAGGCAATAAAACCATAATAATACTTCTATCCAATGCGAGAGTAAATATCACCCCATAATTTTTCGTTCTTCTGAGTTTTCATAGACTTAAATATTTCATTTCCGGCGACCCAATGAGGCAGGGCAAAATCCATTTGCTCCCCAACATTATAGTTGAACTCTGCATTTCCTAACGAGTTAATTTTTTCCACACAACTCTTAGCATCATCAATGAACTCATTTAAAAATTCGAATGAAATATACGGTATCGGGCTGGAAAGACCTGATAACACTTGTTGTTCAAATCCCTCCACATCAATTTTGCAAAACTTAGGTCGTCCATATAGTTCAATAATTCTATCCAATGTCGTTATCGAAATTGTCTCTTTCCTCTCCCATGAATAGTCCTTTGAAAACCTACTTTCAGTCGACCATTTTTTTGACATCGTGGAAAGAACGGGGAGCTTTTCATTGATACTAATTTCACCTACCCCTTCGCTAGCCCCGAGTGCCTTGGTGATTACTACCACTTCTTTGTCATTGGAAAAAAGTTTCTGCAGATATTCAGAGCAATATTTTGTCGGTTCAATGGCTATTACCCTTGCGCCAAGCACTCTAAATATCTTTGTACGTTCGCCTAGGTTCGCACCAACATCAAACACTAAATCGCCGGGCTGTATGAAATCCCTGTAGTGATTGATCATGCGTTTTCTATGCGAACGCTTTTCAAAGAAAAGGTGCTCGAGTGTGTACGCCACCTTAGGGTGGAAGATATTCCTTATAAGAGCCATTTAAACCTTCATTTTTCTGAACATAAAAAGTCCGATGCCAGCATCACTTATCGAATCGTGCTGGTCTGTTACCGCGTTTCCATAAATAAATTTTTGTTCTATCAATTCACAATGGTTGAATAGTTTATGAATATAGCTTACCGTAAAACTCCGATACCCGTTGAAATACGTTCGATTCTGGCTTTCCACTGGCACCGTGAAATAAATATTGCCATTCGGTTTTGTCACACGAACGAGCTCGGCGATCGCTTTCTCACTGCCGAATTGATCCAGAGGGTCGCCATAGCGGCCCAATCCGATGTGTTCTACCACGCACAAAGATGAGATCGACCCGATTGAACCATCATCGAACGGCAGTGCAGTGATGGAGCCTTTGGTAAAATACAGATTCTCGAGTTTCAATTCCACGGGACGGATGTCAACCATCGTTGTCGGCACGAACTGCGAAATGATACCGATGGTCTTCGCCGAACTGCCGACATCGTAATGGTGTTCCGGCTTCATCTCAAAGATCTTCTTCGCAGCCCATGTGTCCTGATAAAAATAGACAGGATCGAGCGGGGTCGACTCCGTTTTATCGGTCAAGCACGGGTACCAGTCGTAGACGGAGATATCGAAATTCCCGTTCTTCTCCATCCTCCTGTACTGAAGATACTCGAATGAGAACCCGGTCATCCGGTACAGGATCGCAATGATATTCCAGCCATATTGCGGACGCAGGAGGATATAGAATCGATAGAACAATCGAAGAAGTCTCATGGGTGGGATTCCGGTGAAAGTCTGAACCGATAGAACGTAAAGATACCTTTCATCATAGAGCGAAAATTTCGTTTTGTAACGGAAGAGATTCCATCCACAAGAAAGATCGTGACAAGGAAACCGAGATGCGTTGCAATGATGGATCCGTATACCCCGTATTGGCGGATGAGGAAATAATTGGCAACGATGCTGACCGTGACCCCGGAGACCGAACAGATCAGTGCATGTCGGAACAGGTTCTCCGTTGAGATGAAAATACTGCGCGCGACCCCAAAGAACGCATAGAACCGCGTCCAAATGAGCAGGGACAACAGCGTTGCGGAGAATGCATACTGTTCGCCATAGAGTAACTGAACGATCGGTCCGCTCAGCAAGGCGATCGGCAGACAGACTGCCATCGAGATGATGAACATCAGCCGATACAGATCCGTAAGACGGCGATGATACTCCTCTTCGCTCCACTCTTTCGTCCGAACGATGACGGGATAAATGGAACTCATGATCACCATCGGGATCACACTCACCGGTTCAGATATCTTCTGGGCTGCAGCGTACAATCCCACATCAACATTGGTCAGATATTCCCCGATCATCACCTGATCGATGCGAGCCTGCATGAATACCGCAAGATCAGAGATGATGATCGGCCAGCTGTTCACCAGCAGCAATTTTGCGCGGTCGAATCGAAATGTCCAACGTCGTATCGAGTTCCCGCGATTTCTGTACATCACGATCAACGCACCGGCCGCAACGGCCAATTCTATTGCCGAGAGCACAATGAAAACGACCAGGTCCGCTCCCCCCAGTATCGCAATGATCTTTGCGACGCTGATCAGAATGAAAGCGGTGTTCTTCGCGTATACGGTGAACTTGGACTGCACCTGCGATTGGAACCAGTAATCGATGACATCGAATGACTGGAACACCATTCCTAAGGACGAGATAATCACCAACACTTGTGTCAGATGGTCATCGGGCCGAACAGCATAGATCGCCAGCGCGGCAAAGATGACTGCGGAACACGCTCCCACGAGGCGGAGGCCGAATGCAGAACCAAGGATCTCTTCTTTCCGGTCCTGGTCTCGGACCAGATCCCGGATAACGATCGCATCCATACCCAGCACTGCCAGCGGCGTGAACATGCCGACGAAAGCTAGTGCAAAATTCAATACCCCATTCTGCTCAGGTCCGAGATAGCGGGTCAACCAGGCATTGACAATCACCGCACCGATCAGG
>JAVBYA010000031.1 GCA_030824295.1 Bacteroidota bacterium | reverse complement strand
CCGCTTCAGGAGCCGGTACAGATGTTCACGGTAGATCCCTGCTCCGCCTTCCTCACGGCGCATCGCTTCCCCATGTTTCTGCAGGATGTAGAAATATCCTTCCACATCGTTCTTGCCGCTTTTTGAGATCGACGGACGGGAACTCCGCTGCCAGATGAAGAGGGGTTCATCGATGAACAGGAACCGGCATACCGCGCCTAAGCGGATGCTGGTATCCCACTCCTGATGTGCGACCACATTCTCATCCAGCAGTCCGATCCCCGTCAGCGCGGTCTTGGATGCAAGGATCGTCGGGAAGAGTACTTTGGATTCTTCCAGCGTTGACCGCCGCACATCGGCACCGTCGATCTTCACCACATCCGTAGCATAAAACGGAGCGGTCGAACCATCCTCCCGATCCACTCTGCCGTTGGTATGGACCACCGTCATGGGGTCGAATCCGACGGCAGCGAGTGCCGCCACTTGCCGTTCGAGTTTCTCCGGTGCCCAGGTATCATCCGAATCCTGGAACGCGATCCATTCCCCTTTCGCTGCACGGATGCCGGTGTTCCTTGCTGCCTGTGCACCGGCATTCCGGTCCGATCGTATGCACCGCACCCTTTTGTCGTGATAGGCATCGACGGTCCGGACCGTGCCGTCCGTCGATCCGTCATCCACTACGATCACTTCCCATGCCGGATAGGTCTGCCGGACGATGGAATCAAGACATGCAATGATCGTTTCCTCGCGATTGAATGCGGGGATCACCACCGAAATGAGCGGTGCAGAATCCATCATCCCGCCATCTCCTGTTCCAGTCTGGACAGAACATGCTCGGCTCTGAACTCCGTCATCGGGGAGCGCCGCACGGCATCTCGCATGCTCTCCAGCCGCTCTGCGCCGCATAATTCCTGGGCCCGGGCGATCAATTGTTCAACATCCATGAACGGCACGAGGTACCCGGTCACTCCTTGCTCGATCATATCACGGTTACCGCCGACATCGAACGTCACCACTGGTAACCCGCACATCAGTGCTTCCAGCTGTGCCATGCCGTAACTGTCCAGCAGCGTCGGGGAGACCATGAAAGAACACGATTTGACCAATGCCAGGTTCTGTTCATACGGAAGTTTACCGGGTGCCAGCACCATGGAGGCGCCGCTCCAATGGTCCAGTTCATACCGCAATTCTTCGGTGATCGGTCCGGAAAGATAGAAGCAGACGGTGGTCCCGTGCTGCGAACATGCCGTTGTCAATCGCCGCACGATCTCGAACGTGTACCGTCCTCCCTTGATGTCGCTCCCGGCGGATGGGATATACACCGTAAAGGCAGGCTCCTTCACGCCCAGACGCTGTGCAACGCTCGCCGCCGGAACGGTGCGGATGAGGGATTCATCGACGGGAATGGGAAGTAAGGTGACCTTCGACGCCGGGACCGATGGATAGGTCCGGAGGAACACTTCCTTCATATACGCGGAAGCGCACAATACCGCATCGGCATGGCGTAACCCCTTCTGCTCGATGGCGACAGCTGCTTCGGCATCCCGCACGGAATGTTTCCGGATGAGCGGATTCCCGACGAACCGCATCGGATTATGGTGCGAGTAGAAGAAGACCCTGCACCCTTCCGGCTTTCCGATGAACGTGAGAGGGGACGAAACATCCGGAACGATCATGATCTGCGGTGCGAATCTCCGGACCGGTCCGCGCAGCATCCATGAGGACCATGCGCTGTTCAGGATATAGTGGAGTTGTCGTCGATATTCGGTGTCGCCGTGGTACCGGAAATAGAGCGACATGCAGTACCGGAGGATCCGTTTGATGAACACCGGGGTCCGGCGTTTGACGGCATCGGGATGCGGGGAGCCGTCCGGATCGTCATTGGTGAACATCCGGACGGTGTGGCCGCGCTGCTGCAGTAATCGGTACAGATTGTAATGCGCGCTGGAAACACCGCCGCCGTACGGGGAGAAGGAACTCGATATGATGGCAATTCTTTTCTTCACCGGAGGATTGACGGTCGTTGTCCTGTTCGCAGCAGACATTTCAGGAAAAATCGTATATGCTGCACGAAAGATAGTGAATATTTCTTGGATATCTGTGACGAATAATAGGTGCTCCACGCGGTCATACCGAACCGGGATGCCGAGGAACAGAGCCAGTACCATCGTGAACCGATCGCGGCGGTCAGTTCGCCGTGCGGATACCGGGAGGACGATGTATTCGCCTCAAGCAGTGTTCCGAGCCACTCACCGGAACGGACCAGCGACGATACGTCGCTGCACGGGATCCACGCAGCGATCTGCTCGTGAAGGGACTGCTCCGCTTCGTTCGGCACAATGCCAAGACGATGGAGCTGCTGCATCCGCAGCGAGCGGGCGGAATTCCCTTTCTCCTGAGCATGGACGGTGACGATCTGTCCTGGATGCATCCGGTAGCGGACCAACGCGAACGGCAGATTCGCAGCACCGGTATGTTCCATCATCTTCAGCCACAGTGCAAAATCCTCGGCGTGCGGCACATCGGGATACCGGAGTTCATGCTGCTGCAGCACGCTGCGGCGCATCATCACCGTGGGATGGTACAGAACGGATTGGAACAGCATTTCGCAGCGGATGTCACTGTCGGCGGAAGGGACACGCCATAGTAATTCATCGGTATCCGTGAACCGCACCATCCAGGAACCGCAGATCCCTGTTTCAGGATGCGATTCCATATACTGGAACTGCTGCTCGAGCCGTGT
The DNA here is from genome assembly GCA_030824295.1 of Bacteroidota bacterium. Lineage (GTDB taxonomy): Bacteria > Bacteroidota > Ignavibacteria > UBA10030 > UBA8401 > UBA8401. The sequence goes on along the minus strand of JAVBYA010000031.1, from coordinate 189 downwards.
TGGAAGGTTCACATCGTCGGCATCCGCTCGTGCAATATAGCGTCCGGCCGCCAATGCGATGCCGTTATTCAGGGTGGCGATCAACCGGAGATTCTGCGGATTCCGGATGAGCCGGATGCGGGGATCGGAGAACGATGCAATGACCGCAGCGGTCCCGTCCGTCGACCCGTCGTCGATGATCAGCAGCTC
>JAVBYA010000010.1 GCA_030824295.1 Bacteroidota bacterium | reverse complement strand
GATGTCCGCCATTCCTAAGGAATACGCGCTGCTCAGCCCGCTTCCATATTCGATCGAAGCGGCGAACGAATCAGCGGCGACAGGACGCACCAGGAAGCGCCATGACCTTTTCGCGGCGATGGGAACAACGTCTGCGCTCGTGATCCCTGTGGTCAGCACGACATCAACGTACTCACCGGCAGAAAAATTCGCGGCCGGATCGAAGGTCATCGTAGTCCCTCCGTTGGAGAGAGCGAACGTAGCGGCATGGACGCCGCTCTGGGTGCCGGTGATCTTCACTGTCGACCCGGAGACGAACGATGCCGCATTCATCGGCGTGTTGAATGTTACCGTAACGTTGGCGGAAGTACTTGGCAGTGTTCCGTTCATTGAGGGCGACGTTGAGACTACCACCGGCGTCACAGTGTTGTGCCACACCGAGATCGAATTCACGGTAGCATTCGTTGTGATGACATCCATATCCCCGTCCTGGTTAATGTCGGCAAGGCAAATGCCCAGCGTGCCGGCTGTAGCAGCATAATCCACCTTCGTAGAAAAATTGCCGGTGCCGTTGTTTTTCAAAATGGAAAAAGTATTCGAATTTTGACTCGAAACGGCAAGATCGATATCCCCGTCCCCATCCACATCGCCGGCAGAGACTGCAAAAGGAAAGAGACCTGTTGCGTAGGTGGCGGATGAGCCGAACGTTCCGCTGCCGTTGTTCTTCAGTATTGTCACTGAGTTGGCGGAGCGATTGACAACAGCAATATCCGCATCGCCGTCAGCATCGAGATCCGCCATTGCTAAATAAATGGAGTTTGCTCCCACCGCATACGTTTCTGCTGATCCGAATACTCCGGAACCGTTATTCCGCAGGACGGAGACCGTTGATGCTTCATAATTTCCAATGATCAGGTCTAGATCATTATCGCCGTCCACATCGGCCGAACCGATGGCGACCGTGTTCGCGCCGGAAGCGTACGTCACCCGCGCGGCAAACGCACCGGTGCCATTATTGATAAACACGGATACATTGTTATCATTATATCCTGTTGAAGCTATATCCGGAAATCCGTCGCCGTTCAGATCGGCGATCAGCACATGGTCTGTTGTCGCTCCTGCTGCATAGGAGACTGCCGCGGCAAAAGCGCCGCTCCCGGTGTTCAGCAGAACGGAGAGCGTGGCCGAGGTGGAGTTCGTCGTCACCAGGTCCATGGAACCATTCCGATCCAGATCACCGGAGGCAATGGTGCGGGGGGTTGATTCTGTCGCAAAATCTGTCTTCGTTCCGAACGCACCGGAGCCCGTATTGAGCAATATGGAAACTGTATTCGCATTCGTATTCGGTGCCGCAATATCCAGATCGCCGTCCCCATCCAGATCCGCTGCGATCACATCGATTGGAAATGTGCCTGTCGCGTAATCTGTTTTAGCGACGAATTGTTCTGCAACCGACGTTGCTATAGTGAAACTCCACATCGCCCGTGCCGCCAAAGGGAATGAGCCGGCATTGGTCACCTGCGTCGTGACCGTGACCGTGACAATTTCACCGGCAGTAAAATTCACCGAAGGATCGATGGTCGCGGCAAACGTTCCGCTGTTGTAGGAAATGGAACCGGAATGCCGTCCGCTGTGCGACCCGTCCACACGGATCGAGCTGTTCAAGACCATTGAAGAGGCATTCATTGCTTCATTGAACGTCACGACGATATTCGATGATGCCGAAATGTTCATCGCATTCCTGACCGGAGAGATGGATGTGATCGTGACGACCGGATTGAGGTACGATATCTGCAGATCGCTCTTATTGGAATTACTCACGCTCATAGCGCTCCCTCCGGTGAAGGCACCGTTTTGGAACGTTATGGTCAGATCGGTGACATTGTTGGCAGCCGTATGCGCGGCCGCTGTCCCGGTCAAGGTCATATAGATCTGCGTTGCGGAGGATCGCTGTGCCACGACGGTCAGTCCGGAAGGGACATTCGAGACAACGATCTTCCCCGTTGCCACGAAGTCTTCCCCGTTGGTACCGGTGAATGTCTCTTCAGCTAATGATATCCCGAGCGGCATGGTATTATCGATCGTACCGTTATTCGCGGACGATTCCTGGAAGGATGTCGGATTGTACGTCAATTGTTTGGTCCCGATCATCGGGCCGGCGAAGGACGGCCTGGCAATGACCATGACAAGAAGAAGTAGGAAGAACGGCGTGTTCCGCAGCGTTGGTTTTGATCTCATGATAACCCTTAGGATAGATGATTGTTGATAATTCGTATTTATGCGTTGATACTCCCGAGTGCGGTCGCAATCGGGATTTGGCTCGTGTCGTTTCAGAGAATGATCGTCCGGATATCCCGAAGATGTTCTTTGTGAACATAGCCGATACTGCCGGCATTCATCGCCGCCGTCCGGATCTCTTCATCATCATAATTGGAGACCATCACGACCTTGGCATCGGGATATTCCTTCAGCAGCATTTTCGTGGCACGGATCCCGTCGATCTTCTTCATCGCAATATCCATCAGGACGAAATCGGGATGACTGGCGCGGTAATGCTGTATCACTTCGCTTCCGTCGGTGCATTCGTCAACGATCGTGGCATAGTCCCGCACAACACTTTTCAGTGTAGCACGCATCTCCATATTATCATCAACGATCATTGCAGTCGGCAGCATTATTCCCTCTTTGTATGGGACAAATGTAGCCGTTACCGTAGGGGAAATCTATCGGGGGAAACCCTATTTATACGCAGGGATACCCTGAGAAAAGTGAGGGGAAACTAATGCAGAATGCAGAATGGACAATGCTGAATGTGGAATAGATGTAGCGTCCTGAAATACGTTGACAGGTCATCCTAACAAAACATAGGAGGACCTCATGGGCCGCACAGTAAAACGATATAGCATAGCATTCAAACGATCGATCCTTGCAGAATTGGA
>JAVBYA010000357.1 GCA_030824295.1 Bacteroidota bacterium | reverse complement strand
GCGCCGGAATCCGGAGACCCGCGGCACGTACGAGCGGACTCTCCGCGAGTTCATGCGATGGGTCCGCCTCGAGCCGGAGCTGGAATGTTCAGCGAAGGAGATCGAGAAGTACAAGAAGTTCCTCCTGACCAAACGGAAGTTATCCCCCGTCTCCGTTCCCATGTATCTTTCCTCCGTCCGCAAGTTCTTCGATTATCTTGTGGGTCGGGGTATCCTCCATTCCAACGCCGCCAAGCTTGTCAAAGGGGGCTCACCGAGTCAGCAGCATTCCCGTCAAAGCATCTCCGTCCAGGAAGTGCAGTCGCTCATCCAGGCGATCGAACGCCGAGATGAGATCGGGTTCCGCGATTTCGCCGTGGTGAAGATGATGATCAGCTGCGGATTGTCCGAGATCGAACTTATCCGCGCGGATATCGGTGATATGCAGTCGCGAAGAGGGGTCCTCTCCATCCGCCTGCAGATGAAAGGGAGGAAGACGAAGGACCGGACCGTCACGCTGCCGAACGACGCCAAGGATGCCGTGAAGGCCTATCTTGCATTCCGCACGAACGCGCAGGGACACGAACCGCTCTTCATGAGCGCCGGCAACCGCACGCGCGGCCAACGCATGACCTCGCGCGGCATCCGTGAACGGATCAACTTCTATCTTGAAAAAGCAGGGGTGAAGAACGGACAGGACCGGAAGATCACGGCTCTCTCTCTGCGACTGACCGCTATCAAGACGATGGTCCAGCAAGGCGCAAGTGTGGAGGAGATCAAGAAGAAGTTCCATATCGTGAAAGAACTGACCGTATTAAAATATCTCGAGAGAAAAGAGGAGCAGTAAAGGAATTGATTCAATGATCCATTGATTCATTGAGTCAATAACGATAGACAACACAACGGTAATTGAATGCGCAAGGATTAAAGAAATTGATTCAATGATCCATTGATTCATTGAGTCAATAACGATAGAAAACACAAAGAGAATTGAAAGCGCAAGGATTAAAGGAATTGATTCAATGATCCATTGATTCATTGAATCAATAACGATTTAAACATCATTGTAGGTTAATTTGCAACCGTACACGAATTGATCCATTGAATCAATGAATCAATTTCGACTATTTTTTAATTCTATTTTTTGATCGCAGGAAGCAATATATATGAGTTATGATTTCACCGGGATTGAGAAGAAATGGCAGGACTACTGGCAGCAGCACGGTACGTATAAGACCTCTGATGATACGTCGAAAAAGAAATTGTATGTGTTGGACATGTTCCCGTATCCCAGCGGCGCGGGACTGCATGTAGGGCATCCGGAAGGATACACGGCGACCGATATCTTCACCCGCTTCCAGAGACTGAACGGCGTGAATGTGCTGCACCCGATGGGGTGGGATGCGTTCGGTCTTCCGGCGGAGCGGTATGCGATGCAGACCAATATCCATCCTTCGGTCACAACGGAACAGAACATCAATAACTTCCGCCGCCAGATCAAGATGCTCGGACTCAGTTATGACTGGGACCGCGAGGTCAATACGACCGATCCGGTATATTACAAGTGGACGCAGTGGATCTTCCTGAAGATCTACGATTCCTGGTATGATCACCGCGTGCAGAAGGCGCGTCCCATTGCCGATCTGATCGCCGAGTTCGAAACCTCCGGCTGTTCGAAGATCGACTGCACGCTCTATTGCGGCAATAACGACTGCTGTTTCACTGCGCAGGGTTGGAAGGGGATGAACGAGCTGGCACGTCAGAACATCCTGAAGGATTTCCGGCTGGTGTTCGTTGCGGAGATCCCGGTGAACTGGTGCGAGAAACTCGGCACCGTCCTGGCGAACGAAGAGGTGGATGAGTGGGTGGAGAAGGGATACACGGTGGAACGCCGTCCGATGAAACAATGGATGATGCGCATCACCGCGTACTGCGAACGGCTGCTGCAGGATGCGGCGACGCTCGACTGGCCAGCATCGACCGTGGAGATGCAGAAGAACTGGATCGGCCGCTCCGAAGGGGCGGAGGTCGATTTCGCCGTCGCCGGAAGCAATGCAAAACTCCGCATCTTCACCACACGTCCCGATACGATCTTTGGTGCTACGTACATGGTGCTGGCGCCGGAGCATCCGCTGGTGGATTCCGTCACCATCCCGGAGAAACAAAAAGAAGTGGACGAGTACCGCAAAGCGGCGACGCTCAAGTCCGAACTGGACCGCGGTATGGACAAGAACAAGAGCGGCGTCTTCACCGGCGGTTATGCGGTGAACCCTGCGAACGGTCAGCGCATTCCGATCTACATTGCGGACTATGTGCTGATGGGATACGGCTTCGGCGCCATCATGGCGGTGCCGGCGCATGATGAGCGGGACTGGGATTTCGCGAAGAAATATTCGCTCCCCATCATCGAAGTGGTGAAGTCCCCGCACGATGTGAACGAGAAAGTGTACGTTGCAACGGAAGGAGCCTGCGTCAATTCCTCCAACGCCGAAGTGGACCTGAACGGAAAGACCTATGACGATGCCTTCGCAGCGATCGTCGGCTGGTGCGAGAAGAAGGGGATCGGACGGAAGAAGATCAATTTCAAACTGCGCGACTGGCTCTTCTCCCGCCAGCGCTACTGGGGTGAACCGATCCCGATCATCTATTGGGAGGACGGCACGATGAGCGCACTGAGCGAGAAGGAACTTCCGCTCGTGCTGCCGAGTCTCCAAAAATTCCAGCCGAGCGGTACGACCGAGTCCCCGCTGGCGCTGGCAACGGACTGGGTGAGTGTTACCGACCCGGCGACCGGCAAAAAAGGACGGCGCGAGACCAACACGATGCCGCAATGGGGCGGCAGCTGCTGGTACTATCTGCGCTACATCGATCCGAAGAACGATACCATCTTCTGCGACCTGGAAAAGCAGAAATACTGGATGCCGGTAGATCTATATGTGGGCGGTT
>JAVBYA010000150.1 GCA_030824295.1 Bacteroidota bacterium | reverse complement strand
GATGCGTCCGTCGTTCGATGGGTTCGTCACACCGCCGCCGCAGGAAGTTCGATGATGAAGGTGCTTCCGCGTCCCAGCTGGCTCTCCGCCCAGATCCGGCCGCCGTGCAGCTCGATGATCTGCTTCGCAATGGAGAGTCCGAGTCCGTTGGAGGATTCGTTCGCGGTGGGACGCGGCGAGAGTTTCTGGAATTTCCCGAAGAGCTTCTTCTGGTCCTCGTCGCTCAAACCTGCTCCCTGGTCCTTCACCGATACACGCACGGCGGCGCCCGCGCGCTCCACCGTTACGCTGATCGGCGAACCGACCGGGGAATATTTGATGGCGTTGCTCAGCACATTCTCGATCGATTGGTACAAGCGGTCGTGGTCCCCGGTGACCATGCATTCATTCTCCGCACAGAACGCGGTCGTGATGGACTGCTGTTTCCGTTCAGCAAGATAGCGGTTGGTGCCGATCACATATCCGGTAAGGTCGGAGAGATTGAGCGGCGCTTTGTTGAGCGTGATCTTCCCCTGCTCCATCGCCTCCACGCTGAGGAAGTCGGTGATGAGCCGGACCATCTGCTCGGCGGAGCCGGAGATCGCTACGGCCGATTCCTTCACGGTCTCCGGTGAGAAATCCTCTTCGCGCAGCAGGTGCGACATGCCGACGATGGTCGTGAGGGGATTCTTCAGGTCGTGCGCCACGATGTTCACCAGGTCGCTCTTGAAGCGGTTCGCCTGTTCTGCCCGTTCCTTTTCGATCTGCAGATTGCGCGTCCGCTCGTCCACCAGTTGCGTCAACTCCTGTTCGCGCTGCTGCAGACTGCTGATGCGGTATTTGTAGACAGAGAACGCCCCGCCGGTGATGAGCAACAGGATGGAGATGCCGAACCAGGAGGTCTGATAGAAATGCGGCTGCTGGGTGACGGTGATGGAGGCGCCGTCATAGTTCCAGACGCCGTCGTTGTTGGAAGCGATGACGCGGAAGGTGTACGTGCCCGGAGCGATATTCGTATAGGAAACGGAGCGGCTGTTCCCGCCGTCGATCCAGCCCTGATCGTACCCTTCCATCATATACTTGAACTGCACCAGTTCCGGTGCGAGAAGACTCAGCGCGCTGAACCCGATGGTCACGCGGTTCGACCCTGCGGCGAGCTCAACAACGGACTGGACGATGTCCACCGGTGAACCGTCCGCGGTGACCTGTTCGATGAAGACCGGAGGAACGATGGTGTTGGTGGGGAGTTTCTGCGGTGATACGATGGTCACCCCTTTCATGGTCGGGAACCAGATGGTGCCGTTGCGCATCTTCCATCCGGCGGGCTGACCGCCGCCGTTGCACTCGCTGCTTCCCATGCCGTCCACGATACCGTACAGTGTGAAATCCGTGTTCGTAATGACACCGCTGGCGATGCCGGCCAGTTCGGATTTGCTCACACGGAAGATCCCCTTGTTGCAGGTCAGCCAGAGATATCCCAGATCGTCCTCCTGGATCTCATGCACTGCAATGGCATCATATCCCTCTTTCGGTCCGAACTGCGTCACCTTGTCCCCCTGGATGCGCCGGAGACTTCCCTTGTCCGTGCCGATCCACACCACGCTGTCCGCGTCGATGTAGATCTCGCGCAGTTCTTCGTTCGCAAAGATCGCATTGTGCGGGAACATCGCCCAATCATCCCCCGCCTGCGTCTTGGTCATGATCACGATGCCGCTGTCGGTCCCGAACCACAGCGAACCGTCCGGATGTTCGGTGATGGTTCGGACGGAATTATGCGGAAGCCCGTCCTCCGTCGTGATGTGCGTGACGCGGTCGTTGGTGACGACGTACGCGCCGTTGTTCTGTGTGCCGAACCAGAGAGTGTTGTTCTTCGTCCGGGTGACAGTATAGATGAGCTTGGACGAGATGGGTGTGAATCGCTGGAAGGAGTGCGGCGGACGCGACGGGGAGCGGAAGACGCCGTCCGACGTGCCGACCCAGAGTGAACCTTTGCCGTCATCCACGACCGTTCGGACGATGTTGCTGAGCGGGGTTGTGCCGACCGTGTAGGTCTTAGCGGTTCCATTGTCCCAGGAGGTGATCCCGCCGCCGTTCGTACCGACCCACTGCACGCCGCGTCCATCCTCGTACACCGTCCAGAGGAAGTTGTTCCCGATCCCCTCTTTCTTGGTGAGCGCCGTGAAGCGCGAGTCACGGAGTCTGTTCAATCCGCCGCCGCCGGTACCGATCCACAGCGAACCTTCGCGGTCCTGGCAGAGCGCCCAGATGACATCGGTGGTGAGACCGTCCACACTCGTGAGTGTTTCGAACCGTCCGTTCAAATACCGCGACAATCCGCCGCCGCTGCTGCCGATCCACACGCTGCCGTTCCTGTCCTCGTAGAGGATGCGGATCACATTGCTCGGCAATCCGTCCTTCGTGGAGAAGGTGGAAAAGACGCCGTTGCGGTAGCGTGTGATACCGCCGCCGCCGGTGCCGATCCAGATATTGCCGAACCGGTCCTCGATGATGGAGCGGACCACATTATGCTGCAGGAATCCCGAGGTGGTATCGATCTGTTCCACGAACGATGCGGTCTTCCGGCGCGCCCCTTTCTCCGTGCCGATCCAGATCTCCCCGTCCTCCGTTTCGGTGATGCACCAGACGGTGGTGTTCACCACGTCGAATTCGATGGAGCGGTTCTGGAAGAGTGCGCCGTTGTAGGAGAAGATACCGGACTGCGTTCCGAAGAGGAGTGTGCCGTCCCGCAGCTCGGTGACAGCGCTGATGGTCCGCCGCGGAAGACCTGCATCGAGCGGTACTTTGGAAAAGACACCGCCGGCATACGAGTACAATCCATCGGTCGTGCCGATCCACATCCGGCCCTGGGAATCCTGAAAGAGGCTGCGCGGCTGGGCGCTGCCCAGGACAGATTCATAATTGCGGAAGGTGACGCCGTCGAACCGGTAGAGTTCGGCATACGTGGCAAGCCACAGATATCCGTCTGCGGACTGAGCGAGTGCAATGATGGAATTGTGCTTCAATCCCTGCACTTCCTGCCACGTGTCCAGCCGGTACTGTGTGATGCGTTTTGCGGTGGAAAGGCCCAACGGCTGCTGCGCCCCCGCGATGCCGCTGACCAGGATCAATGCCACAAAAAGAACGTACACGCGATTCCCCCTTGAATGCGATAATTGGGGCAAGTATAGAGAATTCCTCTTTCAGAAACAATGCGCGCGGATACATTCCGGGCAGAAGTGCGGGGTTGCGTTGATCGTACTACAAACGCTGCTGCAGCCACCGGGAAAGATCGGCGAGACACTGCTGGTCGATCTGATGCGCCATGGGATATTCCGTGTAGGTCACCTGCGCATTCGATGCATCGAACAGGGATCGGGTGCGGCGTGCTTCCGCGACGGGAATCACCGGGTCGTGGATGCCGTGAGAGATGAAGATCTGCAGATCGTGGAGTTCCTGCAGCCGGTAATCCGGCTCCAGTTGTTTCGGCGCAAAACCGCTCAGCGCAAGGATGCCGCGGCAGATGCCCGGCTGCGTCAGCGCGACCGCATAGCTCATGATGGCCCCCATACTGAAGCCGAGCAGGAAGAGCCGGTCCGTCTCAATGCTGCGGATGTAGGACAGGATCTCCTCCTGGCTCTGCCGGAACCCGTCCATATCGACCGTGCCGTCCTCGAACAGATCGAACCATGCATATCCGCCCCATTCATATTCGAACGGCGCCCGGAGTGAATGGATCTCCAGCTGCGGATCGAGATGGTCCTTCAGTCCGAACAGGTCGTGTTCATCCGCTCCCCGGCCATGCAGCATGATGAGGGTCGTTCGTGTTTCGCGGGGGTGCGCCGGCAGGTGTTTGATAGATGTGAGCATTGCATTTCCACAGTGTTGGTCGGTAAGCAGCATTCATCCCGGCCGGTTATTGGATGGTTCCCGGTGTTTCTCCGCGGCCTCTTCGGCTCTATTGTCTGTGGAACCCGCATTCTTTCCCCGCATCCATAAAGGATGCGGTTACTCTGCGGCAGCCGAAGAGGCCGCGGCCGGTCAGAAGATGGATGATCCCAGCCGCGTGGTGAGCAGTTCCAGCGCCTTCATTCCCATGACGGAGTTCCCCTTTGTGTTCAGCCGCGGACTCCAGGTGGCGACCGCATACCGGTGCGGATGCAGCGCCACGATCCCGCCCCCTACACCGCTCTTCCCCGGCAATCCTACGGTGAAGGAGAATTCTCCCGCCTCATCATAGAAGCCGCAGGTCTGCATCACGGCATTCAGGCGTTTCGCTTGGCTCTTGGTGAGCAGCGCCTCGCTGCTGCCCGGACGCGAACCGTGGTTGGCGAAAAGCAGGAACGCGGTCGCCAGGTCCCGGCACGACATCTCGATGGAACAGATGTGGAAGTACAGATCCAGCACCTCGTCCACATCGTGCTGGATGTTCCCGAACGATTTCAGGAAGTTCGCCAGCGCGATGTTGCGGAAACCGAAGTCCTTCTCCGATGCCGCCACCCGTTCGTTGAACCCGATCCGTTTGTTCTGCGCCAGCTGCCGGACGAATGCAAGCAGTTCCTGCTTCGGGCGCTTCAGTTGTCCGATGAGCACATCGCAGACGACCATCGCACCGGCGTTGATCAGCGGATTGCGCGGGATGCCCCGTTCATATTCCAGCTGCACCAGGGAGTTGAACGAACTGCCGGACGGTTCGACGCCGACCCGTTTGAAGATCTTCTCCCCCACAAGCGACACGACCATCGCCAGCGCGAACACTTTGGAGATGCTTTGGATGGAGAAGTTCTCATCGCTCTCTCCCACGGAAAAATCGTGACCGTCGATGGTGCGCAGATGCATACCGAACTTGTCCGGCGGCACCGTCATCAGTTCGGGGATGTAGTTCGCCACCGCGCCGTCGTTCTTCAGCGGAAGGACGTCGGTGCGGATGGACTCAAGGATGGATTGATAATGCTGGGACATGGTGTGGATGCTTTCAGGTGGAGCAACGGGGATCATTTCACGATGTTCTGCACACCGACGCGGATCATCATCACGGCAATGGCCACCAGGAAGAGCGCCGCGACCTTGGCGAACGCTTTCGTTCCTCCTTCGCCCATCACGCGGATGACGATGTCCGAATGACGGAACATCAGCCAAACGATGATCAGGTTCAGCAGCAGCGACGCCATGGAGATCCAGTACCCGTACGCATCCACAATGATGATGATGGCGGTGAGTGCGCCCGGACCCATCACCAGCGGGATGCCGATCGGCACGACGCCGACGGAGGAACTGGTCTCCTTCCGTTCATCGCTGGAGAAGAGCAGGTCCGTTACACCGAGCACCAGCAGCACGATCCCTCCGCCGATGCGGAAGTCGTTCTCCGTGATGCCGAGGAAACGGAAGATCACTTTGCCGAGCACCAGGAACACGAGTGCCACCGCGGCCGAGGTCATGGTCGCTTCGATGATCAGCTTGCGCCGCGCCTTGAGCGTCATCCCCTGCGTCAGCGAGAGGAAGATCGGCACCAGACCCGGCACATCGATCGCCACGAAGAGCGGGATGAACGCCATGATGAGGTCGTTCAATATGTTCAGGACTTCTTTCATCGGAGACCCGGCGGCAGTGCCGGCCGGATCACTTTCCCTGCAGCGCCCGTTCGATGATGGCGGCGGCTTCCTTCTCCGGAACGAGGATGCGTGCGCCGGATTGACGGACCGCATCAAGGAGAGTACCTTTCCGTTCCTTCAGATAGTTCCAGATATGGTATCCCAGGCGGTACTGGTCGTTCGGCTCTTTTGTCGGGACATCCTTCACGCTGGCATAGGCGATCGCTTCCAGCGAAGCGGGATCGGAGGGACGAACTGATGGAGGTGCGATGGTGGACATGGTCGTGACCTTTGCTTATGTATGAATGCGATAAGGTACGAAAAATTGGCGGAAAAGACAGGAGCAGAAACACGAACGCCTGAATTGCTTCAGGCGTCCATGTCTTCATTCATGCGGGAATTCGCTTATTCCAGCAAGTCCTTGTAACCTTTGATCTCGTTCGCCGGGACGAAGGCGTTCGCAGAGGTGTTGCTGCTCGCTTTCATCGCATCGAAGATCATGCTGTTGGCACCGTACGAGAGGGATTTCACATCGTAGCCGACCATTTTCAGGTACGCGCCGACATATGCGCTGGTCTGTCCGGTGTAGCAATACAGTACGATCGTCTTGTCGGTGGGAAGGGTCTTCATCGCGCTGTCCAGTTTGAACGGCTTTGTTGTCGGATCGTAGTTGTATGCGCCATCGATATGACCGGGAGCTTTGTATGCAGCATTCGGCCAGTAGTTGGCAACAAAGTAGTTGCTCAGATTGGTATAGAGCGATGCTTCCGTGATGGTGATGTTGAATCCGTCCGTCAGAAGTTTTGCGGCGCGTGCTTCCAGGATCTCTTTGCCGGTCGTTTTGCCGGTGGTCAATGTCGGAAGGTTCGTCTTGGCCGGTTTTGCCGGTGCTTCCGTCGTGACGAACTGGCTTGCACGGGCGTTGCTCGTCTTGGCCAGCCAGAACGACGTGGCGAACGAGGAGTCGATGGAGCTCATTCCCCACTTCAGCGAGACGACCTTGTTCGCTTCGGCCAGCGGCAGCAGTGAACGGACGATCGATACGCCGAACGCGGCGGTCTGACCGGAGTAGCAGGTGACGACCACATACTTATAGTTGGCCAAGGTCAGCCCTTTGATGTGCGTGTAGAGATTCGCCAGGGTCACATTCGCGGCACCCTTCAAATGCTTTGCGGTGTAATCGGTGGAACTGCGGATATCGATGGTGTAGACTTTGGTCGGATCAGCAACGACCTCTGTGCGGTACGATGACGCGGAGATGACGAAGGACGAAGCGGCATAGATATAATCGTTGTTGGACTCGACATATTTCACGAGCTCGGTCGCTTCATGGATCGCGGTCGGCGTCGGTGTGACGGTCGTTTCCTCCTCTTTGCAGCCAATGGCAAGAAGGGCGATCATCAGTGCTACGGAGAACAGCTGGAGCTTTTTCATGGGTTACCCCTTTTTTCGTTGTAGTTGTAGGAAGGCCGGCAGGTTGGTCCGCCGGCCGTAGAGTTAATTGACACCCCAGCTCGCCGGCAGCTTTCCGTCCACCACGACATTCTTCGTCGCGTTGACTTCCCAGCTTTCGAGGTCGGAGTTGAACAGGTACAGTTCCTTGTTGCGGAACGTGGAACCTTCTTTGATGATGTGGCAATTGTCGTAACAGCTCTTCCCGGCGCTCACCTCTGTGCGGGTGGTCCAGCGCAGGATGTTATGCGGTGTGGTGTATTTGTACGTCGGCTTCGAATCGAACTGGGCGAGTAGCGGCACGCCGTATTCCTTCCAGCTGTCCGGTGCCATCAGGGATTGGCGGACGGTCGCCAGGCGGTACGAACGGGTCTCCGGGATCGGGTTCACGCCGATCTTGAATTTCTGATGCGCGTGGATACGGGCCCCTTCGCCCCCCACATGGCAGCTGCCGCAGTTGTTGTAGTCCTGTGAATGGCAGGTCTGACAGTTGAACGAGTTCACATGCGCCGTGTGGTACGTGTTGCTCTTGCTGATGTTCGTATGACAGTCCTCACACTTCGGCAGCTGCGGGGTCTTGTACCGCTGGTCGTACACCATTCCATTCCCATGGATCTCCACGCCGGAATGGCAATACAGACAGTTCGCGTTCAGTTTCGTTTTGTGCACATCCGGCAATGTTCCGGATGCAATGCCGAGGTAGGCGTGGCCGCCGCGGCTCGTATGGCATGCCACACACTGGTCGATCATATCCGGCGTCTTCACGAACTGATGGCCCTTCAGCAATCCGCCGCCGCCGGCAGATGGCCGGTTCACATGGCAGTCGCCGCATGTGCCGTGGCATTTCGCACAGTTATGGTCGTATCCTTCCTTCAGATGTGCAGGAAGTTCATCAAAGGTCTGCACGCCGTAACGGGAGGTCATCATCGATTTCTGTCCCCATCCCTGCGCGTGGAGACTGTTCGGTGTGACGGACTGTGAGGGATGGCAGGTGACGCATTTCGTTGCGGCGAACTGCGACGGATGCCGGATGAACTCACCGGTGTGCGCTTCCTTCTTGTCGTTGGTGGTCGCGTTGCCGCCGTGACACCAGGTGCACGCCTTCTCGCCGTGTGTGGATTTGGCAAAAGCGGCGTATCCATCCGGCGTCATATAGACGCGGTCGTACGGCTCGATGTGCGGCGCTTCGCCGCTGCATCCGCCGCTCACCGCCGCGGTATCCGGCGAATAGACCTGTTTGAGCAGAGGATAGTTCGTGTGGCAGGCAACACAGCCGGTGCTACCGGCATGCTGTGAATCGTTGTTGGACAGAGTGCCGGGCTGATCGGTACAGCCGGCAGCGGTGATCAAGAGAATGAAGAATGCGGCCAGAAGGCGCGCGGGAATTGATGGATGGCGGTTCGGCAGCATGACAGCTCCGTGTACAATGGTTGGTCGATGATCAGGATACAACGAACAACACCATCACCACACGGAGCCGGTTTCAGCGGGACGTGCTGAGCCACTTTCGCAGTGAGCTCAACATGTTCTGCAGACCGGAGATCAGCGTTGCGTGTGCATCCTTCGGGATCCCGTTCAGGATCTCCTGATGGATCTGGATGTACCGCTCCTCGAGACGCTGCGCCAGGTCGATCCCCTTTTTCGAAAGATGGACGGTGATGCTTCGGCGGTCAGCAGTATCGATGACACGCTGTAGGTACCCCCGTTTTTCCAGCGAGGAGAGGATGCGGGTGAGACGGCTTCCGCTGAGCGTGGTCCGCTCCACCAGTGTCTTCACCGGCAGCGAACGGTCCCCCCGGAACGCACGGATGCAGCGGAACTCCGCAACATGGATCTTTAGCGTTGCGGCGAGCCGCTCTTCCTTCTCCTGGCAGTCCGCCAGCAGCTGGAAGGTCAGTTCGGCGATCTCGGCAGCAGCATGTGGGTGTTGTTTGAACATGGTTGTTCCTGTTAATTATTGTTAGTAGCAAGTATTGTGCCCGTTCGGTAATGCTGGATTACAGCGGTTCCCGGGGCGCCGTGGTGCAGCATTTATCAATTTTGCGGTACAGAACACCGTGGGTTTCTCAGAGTTACGAATGGTACGGTTCCTTCAACCCCAGAATCCTGAGCATCTTGTCCGTTAATATCTTCAATAGCGGTTCATGCTGTTCCGCTGCGCCGTACCGTTCCGCATAATCACGCATCGCCGTCACCATCCCGACATCCCGTCCCGCCTGTTCGCTCAGATAGTATTTGTTGTTCATGATCTCGATGTACAGTTCCGCTGCGGTCTTCCCGGTGAAGAATTCCAGGATATGTTCGGTCCGGAACAGTGTGCAGATGGGAACGAAGACCGTCTCATACCAATCCTTCGTGGCATCGGCCAGCGTGAATTCGCGTTCCGCCCGTTCACTGATGTACCATTTGTGCTCCTCGATGTGCTTCAGGAACAGGTCCACGTACGATGGATTGGAGATGCTCCCGAGGAACTTGTCGATGCTGAACGCGGTCTGCCGCTCGAACGACATCTTCTTCCGTTCCACATCGTACAGCAATGCATAGCGTTCACGGATGTACGCCTTGTCCTCCTCTGCGTTCACCTCCTGCCGCATCACGCCGCTCGTGCGCAGGTCCTCGTTGATCCACTCCATCGACTCGAAGAAGAAGTTCACATCCGCTTCGCGCATACTGTCCGACAGCTGCGGATGGATCTCCAGCGTCTCGGCATCGGAGAGGTACGCGATGAGCACCGTCTGCAGTCCCACGAACGGCACCACGCGCTTCTCGAATTTGATGAGCGTGTTGGCGAGCGACGCATCGCCCCAGTAGATGCCGTTGGAATGCAGCTGCACGAACAGGCGGACGATGGCATCCCAGATCTTGCGGCGGTTCTCCGGACGGAAGTTCCTCGAATAGAGGAACGAGTCGGGAAGCACCTTGTCCACCAGGACGGTGACGGTGTGTGCGATATCGTTCCGCTCGTACTGCACGCCGATCGGCGTCTGCACCGGGATCGGTTCCTCTTCCC
The DNA here is from genome assembly GCA_030824295.1 of Bacteroidota bacterium. Classification (GTDB taxonomy): domain Bacteria; phylum Bacteroidota; class Ignavibacteria; order UBA10030; family UBA8401; genus UBA8401. The sequence goes on along the minus strand of JAVBYA010000150.1, from coordinate 13,537 downwards.
GCACGATGAACCCCGCCGGCACCAGCGTGTGGATGCCGCGGAGCAGCAGCTGCTCGTAGTGGTCGATCTCCTTCCGCGAGATGCTCTCACTGATCTCTTTGATGCCGAACGAGAACCGTCCCGCCCGCACGAAGATCACCACATGGCGCGAGATGCCCCGCTTGATGTTCAGCAGATGCACGCCGTGTCCGCCCCACTCTGCAATGGGGAGATGCCACGGCAGCACGCTCAGCTCGCGCTGAAAGATCGGGTCCACATGGAATCGAATGACAGGTTCGTGCGGCATAGTGCTGTAAGATAGCAAAATATCCGGAGTGCAGGAAGGGACCGTAACAGCAGAGGGATCGGACGGACAGCAGCACCGCTGCCGGGATGCAGCGGTGCGTTAGATGGAGCGATCAGTGTTTCTTGCCGTACTTCACCTGCACGAACTTGATGATGCCGGGCAGGATGGAGAGGAAGATGATGCCGATGATAACGAGTTCCAGATGGTTCACTATGGCCGGGAACGCCGTGCCGAGGAAGTACCCCGCCAGCGTCATGCTCAGCACCCAGGAGACACCGCCGACGATGTTGTAGGTGAGGAATTTCGTGTAGGACATCTCGGCGATGCCGGCAACGACAGGTGCGAAGGTCCTCGCGAACGGCATCCAGCGTGCGGCGACGATGGTGAACGGACCGTACTTCTCGTAGAACTCTTTTGTTGCGATCAGGTGCTTCTTCTTGAACAGGCGGGAATCCTCGCGCGCATAGAGCGCATGGCCGGAGCGTTTTCCGATGTAATACCCGACCGCATCGCCGGTGACCGCGGCGATCACCAGCAGCAGGTTCAGTTCATAGATGTTGAACAATCCTTTCGCAGCGAAGAGTCCGGCGGTGAAGAGCAGCGAATCGCCCGGCAGGAAGAATCCGATGAGCAGTCCGGTCTCGGCGAAGACGATAATGAACAACCCGACATATCCGGCCCACGCAACGAGCGCCTGGATGTCCGTGAGTTTTTCGAAGAAGTCTCTGATGAAGTCCATGAAGCGAAGGTCCTTTATCTGGTCCTATTATAGATGCGGAAGAAGTCCGGCATTCAGCGCCAGCAGCAGCGCTGTTCCGGCCGCGATGCGGTAGATGATGAAAAGATACGTCGTATGTTTCTTGAGATAATTGAGCAGGAATGCGATGGAGGCATATCCCACCACTCCGGACACGACCGTCGCTGTCAGCAGATTCACGATGCCGATATCGGATGAAAGGAGCAGTTCACGTTCCTTCACCAGCTCCAGCACGCCGGCCGCCAGCACCGACGGGAGCGACAGCAAGAACGAGAATCGCGCCGCGGTTGCCCTATCCATTCCTGCGAACAATCCGCCGGTGATGGTGGTTCCGGAGCGGGATGAGCCCGGGATGAGTGCGATGCACTGCCAGAATCCGACCGTCATCACTTCCTTCCAGGAGAGTTCCTCCAGTGTCACCAGCCGTTCCCCGCGTGCGGCGCGCCGTTTGGTGTACCATTCCGCCGCCATCAGCACCAACGCCAGCAGGATGAGCGAAACGCCGATCACATACAGCGAGCGGAACGTGGTTTCAATGTGCGATTTCAGCAGCAGTCCGAAGAAAACGATCGGCACCGTACCGCCGGCGATCATCCACCCCAGCTTCGCATCGCGGTTGTGGAAGAGGTTTTTCATTGCGATACCCCGCAGCACCGCAGAGGTAATGGTGATGATATCCGTACGGAAATAGAACAGTACGGCCACCAGAGTGCCGAACTGGATGACGGCGGTGAATGCGGCCCCGGGATCACCCCAGCCCAGCAGTGCCGGAACGATGCGGAGATGTCCTGTGCTGCTGATCGGGAGGAACTCCGTCAATCCCTGAATGATGCCGAGAACGACCGCCTGAATGATATCCATAGAGTGCAGGAAGAACAGTAAGACAATAAAAAAGAGGAGTATTGGACTCCTCTATGACGGACAAAGGTACAAAATTATTCCTCCCGTTCAAACGGAGCGGCAGCAGTATAATAGTAGTTGAATTCTTTCCATTATTATAGTACTCTAGCCAACAATTATCCCCTATTTCACTCACACTCCTCATCTTTCCGTACTATTATGAGCACATCCTCCACCAGATCTCAGTTCGGGACCCTTATCACGGTCTTCTTCTTCTGGGGGTTCCTGGCTGCATCGAACGGTGTCTTCATCCCGTTCTGCAAGGAACACTTCAGCCTCACCCAATTCCAGTCACAATTGATCGACCTTGCCTTCTATCTGGCATATTTCGTCGGCTCCCTTGCTCTCTATCTTATCGAGCGGCTGATGAAGGTCGATTTCCTGAACAAGATCGGTTATAAACTGGGGATCGCCTACGGTCTCTTTGTTTCCGCCGCCGGTGCCATCGCTATGATCGGTGCCGTCAACATCGGCAATTACTGGCTCATTCTCGGCGCGCTCTTTTTAATCGCCATCGGCTTCTCGCTGCAGCAGACCTGCGCGCAGCCCTTCGCCATCGCGCTGGGGGACCCGAAGACCGGTGCTCACCGGCTGAATCTGGCGGGCGGTATCAATTCATTCGGTACGACCATCGGACCGCTCATTGTCAGCTATTTCCTTTTCGGCGGACTTGCCGCCAATGCGTCCGTTGAGATCTCCTCGGTGAATCAGATGTATATGATGCTGGCGGCCCTCTTCATCGGCGTCGGTATCTTCTTCATCTTCTCCAACCTGCCCAAGATCACTCAGGATGAGCATATCGAAGCGGGACCGGGCGCATTGAAGTATCCCCAGCTTGTGTACGGCATGGCAGCCATCTTCGTTTACGTCGGCGTGGAAGTGACCATCCAAAGTAATCTTGGGGCGCTGCTGAAACTCCCCGAGTTCGGCGGTTATGATGAATCGCAGATCTCGCACTTCATCTCCCTCTTCTGGGGAAGCCTGATGATCGGCCGCTGGACCGGCGCCATCACCGTGTTCAATCTCTCCAAACTGTGGAAGAACATCCTCACCGTTGTGGTGCCGTACATCGCGTTCGGAGTGATCCTGGGCGCCAACGCGCTCGGCGGAACGGATGTGAGCGACCTGTATGTGTACGGATTCGTCATTGCGGTGCAGATCGCCGGATTCTTCATCGGACAAGAGAAGCCCGCGAAGACCCTGCTCGTCTTCTCCCTGCTCGGCATGGCGGCAATGACGGTCGGAATGCTCACCACCGGCACCGTGGCGATCTTCGCGTTCGTCAGCGGCGGTCTCTTCTGTTCCGTGATGTGGCCCTGCATCTTCTCCCTCTCCGTTGCCGGTCTGGGAAAATACACCAGCCAGGGTTCCACGTTCCTCATCATGATGATCCTCGGCGGCGCACTCATCCCGCCGTTCCAGGGATGGCTGAGCGATGTGCTGAACAACATCCATCTCTCCTATATCGTGACGATCTTCCTCTTCGGCTATCTTGCCTTCTTCGCGGTGAAAGCGCGGTCGGTCCTGAAGGCGCAGGGGATCGATTACGAGACACCCGCCGCTGCAGCACATTGAGCGGGAGAATTTCCGTAGAACAACAAAGCCCATGGAGCGATCCATGGGCTTCGTTGTTTAGGAGTGCAGCGGTGGTACGGTAGAGCGGTGGAGCAGTGTGTGGAGCGGATCAGAGATTGGAGAACTTGTCCAACGCCATCTTGGTGAGATTGTCCTTCAGTTCCTTCGGCATCTTCACTTTGTCCCAGTACTTCTTCTTGTCGTTCTTGTCCTGGTCGGACGGTGCGGCGACGAACAGTCCGTTCTTCCCGTCCGCGATCTTGAATCCTTTGATCGTGATCCCTTCGGACGTCTCCACATCGAAGAACGCCTTCAGGTTGTTCGATCCGTTGAACTGTTTCATGTTGACGACATTCATACAGCCTCCTGTAATGATGGTGAGTGGTGGTGTGAGTGACGCGACGGAGGCAAAATACAAGAGAGAGGATGCCGCAGTCAAGAAAGATGCATTGACCGATGAGGTCGATGCATCCGACATGCTGCGGCGGTAAGATTTGCAGAGGGAAAGTATTGGCGGAACAGGATGACGCTCAGAGGATACTGTATTCCTTCCCTTCGATGGCGGCGCGGACGAACCCGCTCGAGCGGTGCAGGCGTTCCACCGCCTCGTCGTAACCGACGTTCGCTTTGATCATGACGAGCGCGGTCTTCACATGACCCTTCGCGTCGAAGAGGGCGCGCTCGGCCGTTCCGTACTCCACACCGGTGATGGTCATGACGATCTTCTTCGCACGTTCCACCAGTTTCTTGTTGGTCATCTGCAGATCGATCATCATGTTCTCGTACACTTTTCCCAGACGCACCATCGCCGTGGTGGTGATCATATTCAATATAAGTTTCTGCGCGGTGCCGCTCTTCATCCGCGTGGAGCCCATGATCACTTCCGGTCCGACTTCGGCGCAGACGGCAACATCCAGCACCTCGGCCAGATGCGCGTACTCCGGCAGCGACAGGTTCGTGCGCGGATTGGTGGTCACATACAGCGTGCGCGCACCGCGCTCCTTTGCGCGGCGCACGGCACCGATCACGTACGGCGTGCGCATGCTCGCAGCGATGCCGCACACAACATCGTTCGGCCCAACGTTCTTCGCGTCGATGTCCGCAGCTCCGACCTCCGGTTTATCCTCTGCTCCTTCCACTGCGCGGAACATCGCCCCCTCTCCTCCCGCGATCATTCCCTGCACCATATCGAACGGTACGCCGTACGTCGGCGGACACTCGCTCGCATCCACTACGCCGACCCGTCCGCTCGTCCCGGCGCCGACGTAGATAAGCCGTCCGCCGTTCAGGAATGCCTTCACCACCAGTTCCACCGCCTGCGCGATGTAGGGGATCTGTGTCTCCACCGCGAGCGCCACTTTCTTATCTTCGCTGTTGATGATGGTCAGGATATCCGTGACCGAACGTGCGTCGATATCCATGGAGTGCGGATTACGCTGTTCGGTGGAGAGCTTCTGCAGCTGCTGGAACAATTGTGCGGTATCCATGGTCATCTCTGTCGTTGGGTGATGGTGGCAATGGTCAGTTTCTTGTCGAGGTTGTCGAATGCTTCGCTTCCCGGGAAGATGAGAGGGACATTCTGCAGCGCAACAGCAGGGAACGCCGATCGTGCCTCTGCTTCTTCCTGTTCGATCTCCGATCCTTTGAAGGTAATCAACGATGGGGCGGAAATGGAAATGAAATCTTTTGTGATGTTCGTTCCTCCCCCTTTTTTCAAAAAGGGTAATCCCCATTCCAGCAGATTGCTGAGACTGCTCACAGAACGTGCAACGACCGCATCGAATCTTCCGGCATACTGCGGCTGACGCTGAACATCTTCCGCGCGTCCCCATATGGTGGAAACATTCGTCAATCCGATCGCATCAGCCATGCTCTTCACAGTATTCACTTTCTTCTGCGTTGAATCCAACAGTAGGAACGTGCTGTCGGGGTGCATAATGGCAAGCGGTATGCCGGGGAATCCACCGCCGGTGCCGAGGTCCAGAATGTGCATGCCGGGACGGAACCGCAGCTTAAAGAGTATGGAAAGCGACAGAGCGATATGACCCTTCCAGATGTTCTCCTCGTTCTTGCGCGAGATCAGGTTGATCTTCTTGTTCCAATCCAGCAACTGCGTTTTGAATGCGGAAAGACGGGCGATCTGAATGTCCGTTATAGAAATGCTGTTCTTTGTGCAAAGCGTGTGCAGCCAGAGTTCTTCGTCGGTCATAGTTCCACGTGAAACATGATTAGCGTGAGACATCGGGAGTTTTCAAAACTCCCGATGTCTTAAGATAGATAGTCAGCACCGAAACATCGGAGTTCGTCACTCCCGCGATGCGCGATGCTTGTCCGATGGAGCGTGGACGGATGCGATGGAGTTTTTCTTTTCCTTCGGTGCTCAGTGATGTGATGCGTGTGTAATCAAAATGTTCAGGGATGAGATACTCTTCCAGTTTTGCAAAGCGTTGGATCTGTTCGTTCTGCCGCTGGATGTATCCTGCATACTTCGCATCGATCTCCACTTGCTCGCGAACATCGCGCTGCGAAAGATTCGCTTTGATCGTTGCATCGGTCACGACCGTTGCGATGTCCTCTGCCGTGATGTTCGTGCGACGAAGCATGCGTGCGAGATCATCATTCTCTGCGATCGGTGATTCATTTTTCTTTTCAAGCAGCGGATTGATCGCAGCTGGTGCGATGCTGGTTGAATGCAGATACTGAAGTGTCTCTTCTACCTTTCGTTCTTTCTCATCGAGTTGTTCGATCATCTCTTTCGCTATCAGTCCGAGTTCATATCCGGCACGCATGAGTCGACGGTCCGCATTATCCTGGCGGAGCAGCAGTCGATATTCCGCGCGCGATGTGAACATGCGGTATGGTTCATCGGTCGATTTGTTGATGAGATCATCCACCATCACACCAAGATATCCTTCGCTGCGCTGGACAATGAACGGTTTCTTGTTCTGCACTTTCAGTGCAGCATTGATACCGGCGATGAGTCCCTGCCCTGCTGCTTCTTCGTATCCGGACGTTCCGTTGATCTGTCCCGCAAAGAATAGTCCACTGATGAGTTTCGTTTCGAGCGTATGATGCAGCTGATGCGGAGGAAAGAAATCATACTCAACGGCATAGCCGGGACGGATCATCGCCGCATGTTCGAGTCCGACAATGGAGCGGATTCCTTCGTACTGTATCTCTTCCGGAAGACTGGTAGAGAAACCATTCACGTAGACGACATTCGTATCGTATCCTTCCGGCTCCAGAAATATCTGGTGACGATCGCGTTCGGCAAAACGAAAGACCTTATCCTCAATGGAGGGACAATACCGCGGACCGACTCCCTTGATCTTACCGGTGAACATCGGCGAACGATCGAATCCTTTTTCCAGGATCTTATGCGTTGCAGGATTCGTGTAGGTGAGATACATCGGAACGAGTCTGTTCGTGATCCGTTCATTGTGAAATGAGAATGGTATTGGCGGATCATCGCTGTCCTGTCGTTCGGTCCTTGCAAGATCAATCGTGCTCAGGTCGATGCGCGGAGGAGTTCCTGTCTTCAATCTACCTGAAGTGAATCCCAACTCTTTTAGAGACTCTGTTACTCCCCTCGCAGGCGCTTCACCAAATCTTCCTCCGCTCCGGTGTTTCTCTCCTGTGTGCATCAGTCCGTTCAGGAATGTACCGGCACACAGTACCATGGAGCGGCATCGTATCTCATGTCCCAGAAAGGTGCGTATCCCCTTCAGCATGTTCCCTTCCGTCAGCACATCGGCAACGGAATCTTCGAGCACATCGAGATTTGTTTGACCGAGGACCCTCTCCTGCGCATCTCTGGAGTACCACTCCCTGTCGCTCTGACAACGCGGAGACCAGACGGCCGGACCTTTGGAGGTGTTCAGCATCTTGAACTGAATGCCGGTGGCATCGGCGATCTTTCCCATCTCGCCGCCGAGTGCATCGATCTCCCTAACAAGATGTCCCTTCGCCGTTCCTCCGATCGCCGGGTTGCACGACATCCTGCCGATGGCATTTGCCTTCAAAGAGATGAGCAGCGTCGAACATCCCATCCGTGCTGCGGCAAGGGAAGCTTCGATGCCGGCATGTCCCCCTCCGACAACAATAACATCGTAATATGTCCCTGGTCTACTGATGAGCATGATGTTTCACGTGGAACAGTGCGTGCCGTTCCGCTTTACTTTCCGATGCAGAAGTTTGAAAAAATGTTGTTCAGAATGTCGTCCGGAGTGGTGAGTCCGATGATCTCTCCAAGGTAGTTCATGGCAGCACGAAGGTCAACAGCGGCAAAGTCGCCACCCAGTCCCCCTTCGATCGCTTCCGCTGCAGTTGAGATCGAGACCCGGGCGCGCTCCAGAGCATCCTTGTGTCGGATATTGGTAATGGTCAAGGACGATGATGCTGGGTCGTGAGTCGGGATGGAGATGCGCACCAGTTCCTGCTTCAACTCTGCGAGTCCATGAGGTGTTTTACAGGAGATCCACAGAGCATTCTCCATTGTCCGGAAGGTTTCAGAACCATGGCGGATATCATACTTATTGAGCACCCAGAGAGGTCGTTTTGAGCCTGCATAGGTATCCGCGATCTCTTTGTAGCGAAGATGGTCAGCGGCGGAGTGTTCCGCTGAACCATCGATCAAGAACAGGACAACGTCGGCACCGGCGATCGCCTTAGAGGTCCGTTTCATTCCTTCGATCTCGATGCTGTCCGACGATTCGCGGAGTCCGGCGGTATCATGAAAGATGAACTCGATACCCTCCAGCACGACCCTCTCTTCGATGGTATCCCTCGTCGTGCCCGGGATGTCGCTGACAATGGCGCGCTCTTCCTTCAATAATGCGTTTAGCAGGCTGGACTTCCCTGCGTTCGGTCTTCCCACCAGAGCCACTTTAATGCCTTCGCGAATGACCCTCCCCTCCTGATAGCTGTCGGAGAGTGACGTGATCGACTGCTGAATGGCATTGAGTTTGGTAACAACAGAACGGCGGTCTGCGAGTTCGATCCCCTCCTGGGAGAAGTCGAGCTCCAGTTCAAGCAGGGAGCAGATATCCAGGATCTCCTGACGTAGTGCGCGGACGGCGGAAGAAAGCTTACCGGTGAGAAGATCGACCGATGCCTTATGCGACTTCTCGGTGGTGGAGCTGATGATGTCGGCAACAGCTTCAGCTTGAGCTAAGTCCAGTTTGCCATTCAGAAAAGCGCGAAGAGTAAATTCCCCAGGCTGTGCGGGGCGCGCTCCGTTGTTATAGAGCAGCACCAGGATCCTCTGAGCTACAAAATAGCCGCCGTGACAACTGATCTCAACAACATCCTCTCCGGTGAACGAGTGCGGATCCCGGAACACGGTCACCAGGACGGTATCGATTGTTTCACGTGAAACAGGATCCACGACCGTGCCATAATGGACCGTATGGGAAGCAGCATCCTTCGCGCGTGTGGTGCCGCGGAAGAGCGCATCCGCCGCAGAGAGGGCGTGCTCGCCGGAGATTCTTATAACGGCTATACCGCCGATACCGACAGCGGTCGCAACGGCGGCGATGGTCTCACGGGTATGATGGGTCGGGTGCATGCGGACAGGAAATTTTTCAAAGATACGAAATAAAATCTTGACAACGGAATGAATAGTTGTATCTTATAAGTGTGTAACCCAGTTGCACTTCGAACGTAACCACCAATCAGAATGTCCGCATACGACAACCATACAGTGAGCTCTCCGAAACGCACCCGCGTGCGTGTCGTCGCTGTACCTGTGTCTCTCCTTCCGCTGAGCGGCATTATCATTCTGTTGGGGATTACTTTTGCGATTCTACGCCTAACTATTATCGGCTAAGAGTTCGCAGAGGTTACTCCCAACACAACATTTCACACTTCACTCAACACGCACCACGTGAGACGATGATCAGGATGTAACCTCTGAAGCAGAGGCTGTGCATTGCTGTTCACTTTTTTCCCGGCAGGTGTGTGATGACCCAACAAACCCCCTCTTCCCCGCAGCGTCCGATGACCGGCGCTGAGATCTTCGTCCGTTCTTTGATCGCGGAACACGTCGATGTCGTGTTCGGATATCCCGGCGGCGCCGTGATCGGCATCTATGATGCGCTCCACGACATCTCGGACATCAAACATATCCTCACCCGGCATGAGCAAGGCGCCGTGCACGCCGCAGAAGGATACGCGAAAGCGTCCGGCAAGTGCGGCGTTGCGCTCGTCACCTCCGGTCCCGGCGCTACGAACACCGTTACCGGCATCGCCGATGCATACATGGACTCCATTCCGATCGTCGTCTTCACCGGACAGGTGGCGCTGAAACTGATCGGCAATGATGCCTTCCAGGAAGCGGACATCGTCGGCATCACCCGCCCCATCACCAAACACAATTATCTTGTCCGCGATGTGAACGAACTCGCTGCGACGATCAAAGAGGCGTTCTACGTGGCGACCACCGGCCGTCCGGGTCCCGTGCTGGTCGACCTGCCGAAGGATGTGATGGCAACGAAGACGATCTTCTCCTATCCGAAAACGGTGAAGATGCGTTCCTACATCCCCCACGCCGAAGGGAATCAAAAACAATTGGACAAAGCGGTGGCGCTCATCGCGAAAGCGAAACGCCCGGTGCTGTATGTCGGCGGCGGCACGATCCTCTCCAACGCCGCGGAAGAGCTGACGGCGTTCGCTCGCAAGACGAACATCCCGGTGACAACCACGCTGCACGGACTCGGCGCATTCCCGGAAACGGACGAACTCTCCATGGGCATGCTCGGCATGCACGGCACATGGTACTCCAACACCGCCGTGAACTACTGCGACCTGCTCATCGCCGTCGGTGCACGCTTCGACGACCGTGTGACCGGCAAGACCGATGCGTTCGCTCCCGAAGCGAAGAAGATCCACATCGACATCGATCCCTCCAACATCAGCAAGAATGTGAAGGTGGATGTGCCGATCGTCGGCGATGTGAAGAAGGTGCTGCAGCAGCTGCTGCCGCAGGTGACCGCATTGGACACGAAGGACTGGCGGCAGACCATTCGTAATTGGAAAGAGGAACATCCGCTGCGCTACCGCAACGGCAAGTTCATCCGCATGCAGCATGTGATCAGCGCGGTCTCCGAAGCGACAAAAGGGAATGCGGTGATGGTGAGCGACGTGGGTCAGCATCAGATGTGGATGGCGCAGTTCTTCCGGTACGTGCATCCCCGCACGCATCTGACCAGCGGCGGACTCGGGACGATGGGATTCTCGCTGCCGGCGGCGATGGGTGCAGCATTCGCACGGAAGGATATGCCGGTGATCTCCATCAGCGGCGACGGCGGATTCCAGATGAACCTGCAGGAACTTGCCACGATCCGCGAACACAACGTGCCGGTGAAGATCATCATCCTCAACAACGGGTACCTCGGCATGGTGCGGCAGTGGCAGGAATTGTTTTGGCGTAAGAGGTATTCGCATGTGGAGATGTTCGGTCCGGACTATGTGAAGCTCGCCGAAGCGTACGGCATCCCCGGATTCCGCGCGACCACGACGGACCAGGTGGAGGATGTGGTGAAGCAGATGCTCGCCACGGACGGTCCGGTGCTGGTGGAATTCAAAACGGTGAAAGAGGACAATGTGTACCCGATGATCCCGGCGGGGCAGACGTACCACGAGATCATTGATATCCCGAACGACAGCTCCGCGCCGGTGAACGGCGAACAGGAGAGTGACCTTGAACTGGTGACCATCGCGAAAGGATGACCATGGCAACCGCAGCAGAAGTACCGGCCGAGCAGGCCGTCCACAAACATACGATCTCCGTCCTGCTGGAGAACAAGTTCGGCGCGCTGAACCGCGTAGCAGGCATGTTCTCCGCGAAAGGATACAACCTGGAGAGCATCACGGTCGGTCCGACGGAGGATGCGACCGTCTCGCGCATGACCCTGGTGACGAAAGGGGACGATGCCATCATCGAGCAGATCATCAAGCAGCTGAACAAGCTGATCGATACGCTGAAGGTGGTGGACCTGACGTACGAGAGCTATATGGAGCGGGAACTGGCGCTCATCAAAGTGGGGACCACGCCGGAGAACCGGTCCGAGATCATGCAGATCGCTGAGATCTTCCAGGGGAAGATCATCGATATCAGTCATAAGACGATGACGGTGGAGGCCACCGGCAGCGGACAGAAGGTGGATGCCATCATCAAGATGCTGAAGCCGTTCCACATCAAAGAGATCGCGCGCACGGGGCGCGTGGCATTGAAACGCGAGTTCGTCGGAGAAGCCTGATGAAAGAACCGTTCCAGACACAAGAGAATTTCCCGCTCTACGATCCGCGCCATGAACACGATGCCTGCGGCATCGGGTTTATCGTGAACATCAACGGCGGACGCTCCCACGATGTGATCACCAAGGGGATCGAGATCCTCATCAATCTGACGCACCGCGGTGCATGCGGCTGCGATCCGGAGACCGGGGACGGCGCGGGCATCACCATCCAGATACCGCACAAGTTCTTTGTGAAGGAGTGCCGATCGCTCGGCATCACACTGCCGGAAGAAGGGGAGTACGGCGTCGGCATGGTCTTCCTGCCGGTGAATCAGGCATCACGGCTGGTGTGCGAAGGGATCATGGAGCGTATCGTGCGTGAGGAGGGATTGAGCGTGCTGGGGTGGAGGGACGCACCGGTCGGCGCGGATGCCATCGGACGTATCGCCCGTGCCTCTCAGCCTTATATAGAGCAGATCTTCATCCGCCGCGCAGAAGGAATGACGCGCGAGGAGTTCGACCGGAAACTATACGTGGTGCGCAAACGCGCCGAAGCGGAACTGTACGCATCGGAGATCAAGGAGAAGGATTTCTTCTACATCCCGTCGCTGTCGTCCCGCATCATCATCTATAAAGGACTCCTGCTGGCGCCGCAGATCGAGCAGTTCTACAGTGAACTCTCCGATACGGACACCGAGAGCGCGCTCTGTCTGGTCCATCAGCGCTTCTCCACGAACACGATGCCGAACTGGCAGCTGGCGCATCCGTTCCGTTTTGTGAGTCACAACGGCGAGATCAACACGATGCGGGGGAACGTGATCTGGATGCATGCGCGGCAGTCCGTGCTGCGGTCCGATCTGTTCGGCGAGGACCTGAAGAAATTATTCCCCATCATCCAGCCCGACGGGAGCGATTCTGCGGCGCTGGACAATGCGGTGGAACTGCTGTATCACTCCGGCCGGAGTCTGCCGCATGTGATGTCCATGCTCATCCCGGAAGCGTGGAGTATGGATGCAACGATGTCCGCGGAGAAGAAAGCATTCTACGAATATCATGCATCGCTGATGGAACCGTGGGACGGTCCTGCCGCTGTGGCGTTCACGGACGGCAAAGTGATCGGCGCGACGCTGGACCGGAACGGTCTGCGTCCTGCTCGATATGTGGAGACGCATGACGGACTGCTCATCATGGCGTCCGAGACCGGCGTGCTGCCGATCGAACCCGAGCGGGTGAAGACGAAGGGGAGACTGGAACCGGGGAAGATGCTGCTGGTGGACCTGGAACAGAAACGTGTGGTGTTCGATGAGGAGATCAAAGCGCAGCTGAGCAGCCGTAAACCGTACGGCAGCTGGATCAAAGAGAATCAGATCACCATCGAATCTCTGGCGGAACCGCCGCGCGCTCACGCATTGAGCGAGAAGGATATCATCCAGCGGCAGCGGATGTTCGGCTACAGCGACGAGGATGTTCGGATGATCGTCACGCCGATGGCGGTGAACGCGGAGGAGCCGATCGGTTCCATGGGGACCGATACGCCGCTGGCGTGTCTTTCCGATCAGCCGCAGTCCCTCTTTGCGTACTTCAAACAGCTCTTCGCGCAGGTGACCAATCCGCCGATCGATCCGATCCGCGAAGAGTTCGTGATGTCCCTGACCAGCTACATCGGCACGGAACGGAACATCCTGGACGAGACACCGCAGCATTGTCATACACTCAAGCTGCAACATCCTATCCTGACGAACATGGAGCTGGAGAAGCTCCGCCGCGTGTCGCAGGGGGATT
>JAVBYA010000199.1 GCA_030824295.1 Bacteroidota bacterium | reverse complement strand
CGCCCAGATCTCCTCCCCTTCATCGATCAGCTTCCGTTCCTCTTCCTTGATATAGCGACGGATATGCGATTTCGCCTTGTGGGTGATGGCGAACTTCTCCCAATCCGTATTCGGCTTCTGTTTCTTGGAAGTGATCACTTCCACCTGATCCCCGCTGCGGAGGATGGTATTCAGCGGGACGATACGGCCGTTCACTTTGGCACCGATGGTATGAAAACCGACATCCGAATGGATCTCGAATGCAAAATCGATAGCGGTGGCGCCTTTAGGAAGGATCTTCAGGTCCCCTTTCGGCGTGAAGACGTAGATCTCATCCTGATAGAGGTTCAGTTTGAAACTCTCGATGAGCTCCTTCGGCGAGACACTCTCATCCGCCTTCTTCTGGTCGAACATCTCGCGGACCCAGTTGATCCAGTTCTCCAGTTCCTTGTCCAGCGGTGCCTGGGAACCGTTCTCTTTGTAATACCAATGCGCAGCCACACCGCGCTCTGCGATCTCATGCATCTGCCGGGTACGGATCTGCACTTCGACCATCTTTCCTTCCGGTCCGACAACGGTGGTATGCAGTGACTGATAGCCGTTCTTCTTCGGAATGGAGATGTAGTTCTTGAACCGTTCGGGGATCGGCTTATAGATCTCGGAGATGATGCCGTACACGGTGAAGCATTCATTGTTGTCCGGCGTCAGGAGGATGATGCGGACAGCGAACATATCATAGATCTCTTCCAGCGGCTTGGAGCGTTTCACCATCTTGTTGTGAATGCTGTAGAGATGCTTGGGTCGTCCTTCGATCTCGAACTTCAGGTTGCTCTGCCGCAGACGTGTCTCCACCGGCACGATGAACTTACGGATATAATGCTCCCGCTCGCGGCGTTTCGAATTGAGTCCGTGGGCGATCTCCTCGTATTCCTTCCGATGGATGTGCTTGAAGGCGAGGTCCTCCAGCTCCCATTTGATCTTGGCAAGACCAAAACGGTGAGCGAAGGGCGCATAGATATCGAGGGTCTCTTTGGCGATACGCTGCTGCTTCTCGGGGGGAAGGTACTCGAGTGTGCGCATATTGTGGAGCCGGTCAGCGAACTTGATGATCATCACCCGGATGTCGTTGACCATGGAGAGGAGCAGTTTGCGGTAGTTCTCCGCCTGGGTGATCTCGTGACTGTCGAAGATGTTGCTGATCTTCGTGGCGCCGTCCACGATCTCTGCGATGGTCTCGCCGAACTCCTTGCGGATGAATTCGATATCGATATCCGTATCCTCGACCACATCGTGCAGCAGTGCGGAAGCGACGGAGATATCGTCCAATGCGATCTCTTTGGCAACGACCATTGCCACTTCGTACGGATGGCCGAAATACGGTTCACCGGAACTGCGGATATCGTGACGGTGCGCATCCACGCTCAATTCGAATGCGCGTGTGATGAGGTCGTCATTCACCTTATGGAGGTTCTTGTGACAGACCGCCAGCAGATCGTCCAGTTTCTTTTTATGTTTCGCTAAGAGCATCGTTATTCAATGGTGTCCAACAGATCCTCGGCCTGGGAGATCTTCTTCCGGAGATCCCCTTTCGTCGTCCCGATATACTTCTTTAACGCTACGACCTTCTGTAATTCCGCTGCTGCTGCCGTTCGATCATTGTTCGCCAGCGCATGCTGTGCCAGTTTGATGCGGCAGACCGCTTCCGTGTAACGGTTCGTAACCGATGCCTCCATCGTGCTCGTCAACAGCCGCCGGACATGGTCGATCCATTCCTTCTTCTTCCCCCACTTCTCATAAACGCCCATCATGTTCCACAGGAAGAGCCTGTTCTCCGGATACTCTTTGAGCATTGCGAGACCATATCGCTCTGCATCAGCATATCGTTTCTCTTCCGTAAAGATAACCATCAAATTGTGCGATGCAAGATGTTTCTCGTACGGATGGGAATACGATTCCTGGATGAGACGGATCCCCTCTTCACTTTTATCCGGGACGAACGGTATCCACGCCAGTTTGCTGCGCCAATAATAGAAGGCACCGAGGATATTCTTTGCTTCTGTGAAGGTCGGGTCCGTTTCGAGACATTTTTCCAGCGAATTGCCAGCGGAAAGGCCAAAATAGACACTGGATGCGATGCTTCCGTTCTCGGACCGGGTGTACGAGCGGAATGCTTCTGCGCTGCCGATATAGAAGTATCCGTGCGCGGAAGTCGATGGAACGGCAAGAAGAGGTTTCGCCCGGAGTTCAACGATATTCAGCAGTGAGTCGTACCGTTTCTCGTCAAACAATCCGCCATGATCAGTGTTCTTCGCCTGGAGCATCCCGGCAAGGTACAGGTACCCAGCCGGATGCTGCGGGGCTGTTTCGATCATGGATTGGAATGTCCGCTCGGCAGCCGGATATTCCTGACTCAGCGTATGGTCTATACCCTGCATCACTAAAGCGTGCAGCCGCGGATCTTCCAGCAGTTGAGCAGAGGCTATTACAGGGACAAGAAGGCAGACACTGATGAGTGAACGAAGGATGTTCATTCCGTTCCGAACACTCTGTCCCCGGCATCCCCAAGTCCGGGAAGGATGTAGCCGCTGTTGTTGAGACCTCGGTCGACCACCGCACAGAAGATGTCGACATCCGGGTGGTTCTTCTGGACGATCTTGACACCTGCCGGCGAAGCCACAAGACAGACAAGACGGATGTTGACCGCCCCTTTGTTCTTCAGGAATGTGAGCGCCGCTTTCGCGCTTCCGCCGGTGGCGAGCATCGGGTCGATCAGTAACACGAGGCTGTTCGCCAGTGTCTTCGGGAATTTAGAATAGTAATCGACCGGTTCGAGCGTTTCTTCATCGCGATAGAGTCCAACATGTCCCACACGTGCCTCCGGCAGAACGTTCATGAATCCTTCCACCATGCCGAGTCCAGCGCGGAGGATGGGAACGATGACGACATG
>JAVBYA010000218.1 GCA_030824295.1 Bacteroidota bacterium | reverse complement strand
AACAGCTGTTGTTCGATCGATGATCTTCTTCATGTGCTCCATGGTCAAGTGAACAGTGACATTCCGGCCTGCAGTAATTGCCGGACCTCTCCGTGTGATGTGCCTTCTGCGTAGATCCGTATAAGCGGTTCCGTTTCGGATGAACGGAGCAGCAGCCAGCGGGCGTTCCCTTCCAGTGTGAATTTCAATCCGTTCACGATGCCCCGGCTGCTGCGGAAGGACTGGACCTTCGTCACGGCCAACCCTGCGATCGATTTGGGACGGTCCTGCTCCAATGCCGGCAGCCGTTCGGTCCGGTCTGCTGCATGATACGGATGATCGATCCTATCATAGAAGATCTCGCCGAACCGTTCGCGGCGTTCGCGGACGTAGGCGGACAATGTGCGGTGCGGTGACACGGCGAGCATTTCCATCATCAGCAGGGCGGAGAGGATGCCGTCCCGCTCAGGGATATGTCCCTTGAACCCGTATCCGCCGCTCTCTTCGGCACCGAATGCCGCATCGGCGGTGAGCATGGTCTCGCAGATATATTTGAATCCGACCTGCACATCATGCACCCGGCATTCCGGCGATGCGAAATGCGCTTCCAGCAATCCGGTGACGGAGGAGGTCTTGATCAGATCGCCGGGGATCTTCTTCACATTCTTGAGATAGTCCGCCAGGAGAACGATGGTCTCCTGACTGCTCAGCCAATCGCCGTTCTCCAGCAGGACGCCGAGACGGTCCGCATCACCGTCCGTTGCGACGCCGATTGAAAAACTGCCGTTCCGAAGCATCTCCTGCAGCGGATGGAGGTTCTTTTCGATCGGCTCCGGAAGACGTCCGGAGAATTGAGTGTCCGGTGTACCGAAGATCGTCTTCGCCTGCACTCCTTCTTCCGCCAGGAGTTCCTCGAGCAGCCGTGCACCGGCGCCGCTCATTGAATCGATCGCTGCGGTGATGCCGGAGCGGGCGATGCGGGGGAGGCTGACGAACGAGCGGAGCTGCTGCTTGTACGGTCCGATCATGTCGGCGGTGCGGACACCTTCCGCTGAAGTGCGGACGGGATTCCTGCCGAGGAGTGCTTCCACCAGGTGCGTCTCTTCGGTGGTGAACGGACCGCCGTACGATGCTTTGAACTTGATGCCGTTGTATTCCGGCGGATTGTGCGATGCCGTGATCATCACGCCGATGTCGAGTGTGTGTGCGTGCACGAACCAGGAGAGCGCCGGTGTCGGAACGATGGTGTCGGCCAAATGGACCGTGATGCCGTTCCCCGCCAGCACCGATGCGAAGCGTTCGGCGAAGAGACGGGAATCCCTTCTGCCGTCGTATCCCACGGCAATGGCTGGGGAGAGGGAGCGTGTGCGAGCATGGTCCGCCAATGCCTGAGCAACGACCGCAACAGTGTGACCGTTGATCTCGCTTTCCAGTAACGCGCGCCACCCGTCGGTGCCGAATATGATCGACTCGTTCTTCATTCCTTTTTCTGTCAGCGCTGCGTGATATTGTGGAGGATCTGCTGCTGTACGGTGCGGACATCCACGGCCCGGACCGGAACATTGCTGCGGGCCGCAAGAGCTGCCAGTGCGCCGCACGCTTCTCCTGTAGCGGACGAGGTGGGCTGGATGCGGAGTGCGCTGTGTCCTTCCCGTGTGGAAGAGATACAGCGTCCCGCCACGAGAACGTTCACCGCTTCTTTCACCAGCAATGCGCGGAGCGGGATCTCGTAATAATCCCCCTCCGGCAGATGTTCCATACGGCTTTCCTCATCCTTCTGTCCGTGGATATCGATGCCGTAGCAGCCACGTGCGATGGAATCGTCGAATTTCCTGCCACGCTTGATATCGTCGCCGGTCACGGCATAGTCGCCGACGGCGCGGCGCGTTTCACGGACGCCGACCTGCGGTGCTGTTTCGATCAGATAGGAGTTCTCGAATCCCGGCACTTCGTTCTTCAGCAGCGTCACCACCTGATGCACCTGTGTGCGGCCGGCCAACTCAGCGTTGGTCAGATCGACGGAGGAAGAGCCGTCCAACGCCAGGATGTTGGACGTGTTGAACGAGCCCTCACCCGAACCGGGGAGGGTGGTGAAGAAGATGTACTGCACATCGGCGGAGAGACGTCCTTCCGCGATCGCTTTTTTGACGGTGCTGAAATATCCGGCAACGGAGATGATCCTGGTCAGATCGAATGACCGGTCCATCCAGTCGAAGAACTCCTGCCGGTTCGCAACGGCATAATCGGTGACCTTTTTCAGATCGATGTTCCCCATTCGGAAGAACAAGGTCAGCGCCTGCAGTTTGCCCGATGTTTCGTCCCCTTTCGCCCAGGGAAGTCCGGCGAGGAAGAGCAATTGTGCATCCCCGGACGTATCGATGAAGACCGTGCCGGCGACGGTCACCATGCGGCCGGCGACGAGGATGGAGATCGATTCGATCCGGTCGGCATTCCTCTGCACTCCGGCGATGACGGCATGCAGCAGCATCGTGCATCCTGCTTCGCTGAGCAGCTTGAACGACGCGGAGCGGAACGCATGGGCATAGAAACCGTTGTCGATCATCCCGTTCTGCGCGCGCATCTCCCGCTCGATATCCTCGAACACGCCCCGCACGAGCACTTCGCCGTTGACGGTATGTTTCATGAACGGGGACACCATGCCGGCAGTGGACATTCCGCCGACGAAACCGTACTGCTCCACCAGCAGAACACTCGCGCCGGAGCGGCCTGCTTTCACCGCGGCACTGATGCCGGCAATGCCGGCACCGACCACGATCACATCATAGGATGAACGGATCTCCATGGTCGATTACCGATTTTCCTTTTGTCCGTTCGCGGCGTGGATCGCCTGCACGAACCATTTGGTGATCTCGGCAGGACGGGTGATGGCGGAACCGATAACGATGCTCCATGCACCCATGGAATGCATTGCTGCCGCGCTCTCCGG
>JAVBYA010000011.1 GCA_030824295.1 Bacteroidota bacterium | reverse complement strand
GTCCCATGTATACACAAGGTTCAATCCGGATGACCGGTCGAATGCGGCATTATCATCGTCCGATTCCGGAACAGGATCGGAACCGATGGAGGAACCGCCGACACCCGAATCCATATACACGCCGAAGATAATGTTCTCATCCGTGCTGCCGGCAGCGGGATAGCTCGTTGTACCTTCGTTGGTGATGTCGTAATGATAGAAGATCACATTCCCTGCCTGCGGCGTGGCCCATTGGAAACCGCGCACTTCGATCTTCAATCCAAGTCCGTACCGCGTATTGTCGCGGCTGTCGGGCTGAAAATCCCATGCATCATAATACTGGTCATCCATCACGGTGAAGCTCTCCTGGTCCGGAGCGAATGCGAGCGACGTACCGAAGTATCCGTTCCAGCGTCCGTTGTAGGATGTATCCTTCTCCGGCCAGGTCTTCGGCCAGGAGCGGGGATCGGTACTGATGGCGGACGAGCGGCCGATGTTGATCGCAGGGTCCTTCTCAAAATAATCAGGCCGCGGTTCGAAGCGCATCCTTCTGTTGAACTTCACGCTGGTCCCCTGTCCTTCCCGGTACCCCGTCTCCATGATGTACGCGGTCGAGGCGTTGATCTGGGTGATCTTTGCCAGGACGAACGGCGTGATACCGTCCGTATAGTTCATGCCGGACCCTTTCGGCACCTCGGCGGAATGGAACGTCGCCAGGTCCACACCGATCGGATCGTTGGGGTAATCCCCGACCATGCCGAAGTTCCAGAAGCGTGTGCGGATATTGTTCGCGTCATGGACGCCGACACGTTCCGCATCGGATGTTCCCCGTTTCTCCAGCGGGACGATCGGCAGGAACGTCTGAGCGGAGGCGATGTGAGCAGCTCCAAGGAGCAGGCAGCAGGCGGCGGTGATGAATGTTCTCATGGTGAAAGGTCTCCGTCAGGTTACTGTGCGGACAAGTCCGGTGAGAAAGAAACGCCGAGTTCGATCCTGCGCGGCGCATAATATCGTGTGGGATTCCCGAGCGCATTCCGGTCGGTGACGCCGGTCAGCGAATAATCCGGACTTCCCGTTGTGGAGAAGACCGGACCGTTGAAGTACGTGGTGTTGAACAGATTGAACACGCGGAGGAATGCGTTCATGGTGATGAACCCGTAGCTGAAACCTTTTTCAGCGCGGAGGTCCACCAGGAAACCGCTCGGCCTCCGGCCGGAGTTCGTTTCGATCTGCGAACCGAATCCGGAACCGAGCGACGGCGTGTACGGAAGTCCGCTGCCGTATTTCATGATGGCGCTGATGGAATACTCACCCGGTTCGGAGATCTGCAGACTGGCATTGAGCGTATGCCGCTGGTCCCAATTGAGCGGAACCTGCCGCGGGCGGGCATCCTGTTTCGCTTCGGCGAGCCGTGCGGTCTCGGACGGGTCGCTGGAGTTCCCCTGTGCCGTCTGCCATGTATAATCGACCGAGGTGCTGATGAGGCCCACCCGGCGCTGCGTGAGCGAGAGCGTGAAGCCGGAGACATTGCCGAAATCGACGTTCGTCATCCGCGTGTATTGCGCATCGTTGTAAGTGGAAATAAACTCCACGCCGAGCAGGTCTCGGATATCCTTATAGAAGAGATTGACGGAAACACCGAGAACTTCCGACAACGCGTTCTTGTACCCGAACTCATATTGCACGGTCCGTTCCGGTTTGACATCCGGATTGCCGAGCACACCATAATCCGACGTGCTGGCCTGGATGCGCGCGAGCCGCGCGTAGTTGGAGTTGCTGAACATGTCGCGCAGCGGCGGCAGCTGATAGAAATGACCGTAGGAGAAGAAGAGTCCCGATGTGGTCGTGATGGGATAGGAAACGCCGAGGCGCGGTGCCATGGAATATTTGTTCGAAGTGTTGCGAGGCGGTGAGGCCGGTGCACCGCTGATGGCGTTGGCCGGATTCGCGGGATCGCTCGGAAGGGTCGCCCGTGCATCGAAATTCTCATAACGGACGCCGGCGCGGATAGTGAGATCGTTCCATTCCACCAGGTCCTGCAGATATGCAGAGAATGACACCGGTTTATAATACTGCACTCCGGGATAATCCGGCGGCAGGTCCACGTAGCGCTTCAGGACGGTCACGCCGGATTCCTGCAGATAGACCAGCGTTCCTGCTGTGCCGAACTGGAGGTCCGAATACTGCACTTCCACCCCGCCTTTCACCTGATGTTCGCGGGAGACCTGACTCATGAAAGAGACCTTCCCGATGTAAGTATCAGTGGTCTGCCGGAACCGTCCGAAATCAACACCGCGTGCGATGATGTCCGTATTCGGGATGCCGGTGGGAGAACCGGACGTTTCGTACCGGGGGTCGCCGAAATCCTCATACACCCAATCGGTGTATTCGAAATAGTTCTGGTGGAGACTGACCGAGTAATAGGTCTCTGCGGAGACGAGGTGTGTGACATCGAGTCCATGAACGAATGAGGAGGTATTCTGGATCTTCCGTCCGTCCGGATTCAACCGCCAGGAGTAATCCGTTCCCGACCGCTCTGAATAATTGAAGAGTGCCTGATAGCTCAATTCCACTCCGGCAATGGAGCGGTTCGTCACTTTTCCGAGACCGGACCAATCGCGTGTATAACCGATCGCCACTTCTTCCCCGTCGCCTGTCGGCTGATATAGGGAATCGGTAGGAAGATATGTCCGCGTGCCGTACAGATAGTCATCGAACACGTAGCGCCGTCCGTTAAAAAGGAAATACGTATCCGGAATTCCGGTCGGACCGCTCACGGTCGTCTGAAAACTCTGTGTGGAGAAGGGATGGGCTTTGTATGTGAGGCCGCGCTTCCCTCCGCTGCCGTACAGGAAATCGCCACCGTAGACTTCTGCGTTCCATTCGAACTGTTCACCGCCGGATTTGAGCACCGTGTTCACAACGCCGCTCATCGCCTGGCCGTATTCCGC